>JBGPIJ010000254.1:0-4145 GCA_041484865.1 Gemmatimonadota bacterium | reverse complement strand
GTAGGGCGCACTCCGTACACGATCCCCCGGCGCTCGGGACCGAGCGCCGCGACGACGGCGCATCCTACGCACACGACGGCGGCGGTCAGGGCCATCGCCCAGGCATAGGTCACCCGCGCGGCGAGCAGCGCCTCGAGCGTCGCGATCGAGCCCGCGATCAAGACGCCGCACTGGTAGGCGAATCCCGGCAGAAACCCGCGCACGCCGTCCGGCGACAGCTCGGTGATGTGGGCGGGGATCACCCCCCACGCTCCCTGGACCATGAACTGCATGGCGAACGCGCCCAGCGCGAGCCAGGGCAGCGACGGCGCGAAGGCCCAGAGCGGAATGAGCAGAACGGCGCCGGCGAGCGCGGCGACGATGGTGCGGCGGCGGCCGAAGCGATCCGAGACGAATCCGCAGAGCACGCCGCCGGCGAGCGCACCGACCATCGAGAGCGCGGTGAGCGCGGCCCGCCGCGTCGCTGAGAATCCCCAGTCGCGTTGCAGGAACGTGGGATACAGGTCCTGCGTCCCATGCGATACGAAGTTCATCATCGCCATCAGCGCCGCGAGATAGAGGAACGGCTTCCATTGGGACACGATCGCCCGGCCGAGCCCGCTCCAGCTTTCGTGCCGCGTGCGCATCCAGACCTCCGATTCCTTGACGCCCGCGCGCACGTATAACGCAAGCAGCGCCGGGAGGCCGCCGAGGAAGAAGAGGGGGCGCCACCCCCAGCGGGGAAACAGGGCGAAATAGCAGAGCGCCGCGAGGAGATAGCCTGTGGCGTAGCCCTGCTGTAGCAATCCCGAGAAGACACCCCGCAGCCGTGGCGGGACCTTTTCCATCGCGAGCGAGGCGCCCACCCCCCACTCCCCGCCCATCCCGATTCCGAACAGCGCCCGCAGGACGAGGAAGCTTCCGTAGGTCGGGGCGAGCCCCGACAGGACTTCGACGATCGAGTAGAACACGAGATCGATCATCAAGGGCAGGCGGCGCCCGTAACGGTCCGCGAGCAGGCCGAAGAGCAGGGCGCCGACGGGGCGGAAGGCGAGCGTGAGGGTGATCGAGAAGGCGACGGCGGCGTCGCTCTTGTGAAACTCGCGCGCGATGGCGGTCAGCGTCATGACCACCAGGAAGAAGTCGAAGGCGTCGAGCGTCCAGCCGAGGAAGCTGGCGACGACCGCCGCGCGGTGGCCGTCCTTAGTGGATGCCGGGTGAGGACACGGTAGCGATCCTCGACGATTACGGGCATGCGCAAATGCTAAGCCGGAGCCGCTGCCTCCCGCTCGAGGAGCGTGCGTTTGCGTTCGAGGCCCCAGCGATACCCTCCGAGCGCACCCGTCTCGCGCACCACGCGGTGGCAGGGGACCACCAGCGCAGCCGGGTTCGTCGCGCATGCGCGGGCGACCGCGCGGGCGGCGGTCGGCTTGCCGATGGCGCGGGCAACGGCGCCGTACGACCGAGTGCTCCCATACGGAATCTTGCGCAGGGCTTCCCAGACGGCCCGCTGAAACGCGGTCGCCCGGACGTCGAGGGGCAGGTCGATGGGCGGCTCAGCGCCGTTCCAGTACGCGCCGAGCGCCCGGAGCGACGGCTCGAGCGCCGCCCGACCGGCCTGGAACTCCGCGGCGGGGAACTCGGCGCGAAGCTCGCGCTCGAGCGCTCGATCATCCGATCCGATGCTGATGCGGCAGATGCCACGCTCGGTGGCGGCGACCAGCAGCCGGCCGAGCGGGCAAGGGACGATCGCGTAATGGATGCGTGCGCCGCGGCCACCCCGGCTGTATGAGGCGGGGGTCATCCCGAGCTGCGCGTGGGCGCGCTCGTAGACTCGACTCGTCGAGCTGTAGCCGGCCTCGTAGAGAGCGGGACTCACTTTTTTCCTCTCCTTCAATTGGCGTTTGAATCGGTCGAGCCGTCGCTCGTCCCGGTACTGCCGCGGGCTCACGCCGAGCACGCTCCGGAACGCCCGCTGTAAGCGGGACGGGGCGGTGCCGACGCGGGCGGCGAGCGTCGCGAGGCGCAACGGCTCGTCGGGCTGCGCATCGATCACCCGACAGGCGTCGCGCACCGCGGCGACGAGGGCGTCGACGCGGGCGTTCGTCGCAGGGAGGCAGCGCCGGCAGGGACGGAATCCCGCGGCGCGCGCGAGCTCGGGGAAGGTAAAGAACCGCACCTGCTGCCTGCGCGGCCGCTTACTGGGACACGACGGCCGGCAAAACACGTGGGTGGAGCGGACCGCGTACACGAACGCTCCGTCGTAGCGGCGATCGCGTGCCAGCACGATCCGCCAGCGACGCGCATCGGAAAGGTCGGAGACTGAAGCGGCACGGCTCACGCGGACAACATACCGCGCGGCCGTGCCGCGATCTATCCGGTTTTTGCGTCCGAACCGGGGGCTACTGCCAGGGCTCGTCCGCCGTGGGTCCGTAAATCGACGGCACCTTGCCGTCGGCCATGCGCAGGTAGACGGACATCTGGCCCCGATGGTGAATGCCGTCCATCAGCATGGACCAGAGCACATCCATCTTCCGCAGGTCTCCCATCTGCTTCGGGCCGGTGAAGAATTTGATCGTCTTGTTCAGGTCGGCTTCGGGAGTTTGCTTGAGTCGGTCCACGAACGCGGTGTGCGTCTTTTCGTACGCCGTAATCACGTCCGCCAAGGTGGCCGGCGGTCCCCCCATCTTCCCGAACTCGATCGCGCCATCGAGCGCCATATTGCACGCTTTTTCTTCGGTCACGAAGTTCCAGGCGAGTTCGCGCGCGGTCTTGCACTTCGCATGCGGCTTCAAATCGCTCTTGGCTGTGGGATACGCTTTCAACACCTTCAGCGTAGTCGAAAACTCCCGGGCCATCGTGTTCAGGAACTGCTCTTTCTCCGTCATGACTTCCTCCTCCTTCAGCGGTTGGAATGCTCGACATCAGAACGAACTAGAGCACCTGCGCCAGCTTGTCGAAGGCCCCGTTCCAGCCGGCCTCGTGCCGGGCGCGCACGTCGTCATTCGGGAACAGCTCGTGCGTGAGGACAATCTCCGTCGCGGCGCCGCGGTCCAGAAATTCGACCGTGACGAGCGTGTCGCCCATGTCGCCCCCTTCCCACGTCCACGTGAAGACCAGCTTCTTCGGGGGATCGATCTCGCGATACACGCCGACGGCGTGATGCTCCGCGCCGTCTGGGGCGCGCATGTGGATACGGTACTTCCCACCGACGCGCAGGTCCACCTCCGCGAACGGCGTCGTGTGCGGCGGGGGCGCGTGCCAGCGTTTCAGCTCCTCCGCCGACGTCCACGCGCGGAAGACCCGCTCCCGGGGCGCCTGGAACGTGCGCCGGAGTCGGAGGGTGACGGGGCGCTGTTGGGTGGGGGCGGGGGTGGCCATAGATCACTCTCCTTGGGTTCTGTGGATTCGAGATAGGTGGCGAGGGCGTCGAACTGGTGCTCCCAGAAGCGGCGGTAGTGCTCGATCCAACGCGCCGCGTCTTTCATCGCCTGGGCCCGCAGCCGGCAGCGCCGCACCCGGCCGCGCTTCGCGTGCGCGAGCAGACCCGCCCGCTCCAGCACGCGCAGATGCTTCTGGACGCCGGGGAGCGACATCCGGAAGGGACGGGCCAGCTCCGACACCGACGCCTCGCGCCGGGCCAGCCGGGCGAGGATGGCGCGGCGCGTCGGGTCCGCCAGTGCCGCGAACACCGCATCGAGCCCCGGCTCCTTATAGTTAACCATATGGTTAAGTATTATCCGCGTGCCGCCGGCCTGTCAAGATGGTCCGCGTATACGTTTGAAGGGTGCTGTACACGGTCGGGCACTCCACGCGTTCGCTGCAGCAGTTCTTCGATCTGCTCACGCCGCACGGTATCACCGCGCTGGTGGACGTGCGCCGCTATCCCGGGTCGCGCCGCTACCCCCATTTCGGCAAGGACGCGCTCGCCGCGAGCCTCGTCGCGATCGCCGTCCTCTATCGCCACGACCCCGATCTCGGCGGCCGCCGCGAGCCGCGCGCGGAGTCCGGGAACATGGCGTGGCGCAACGCCCAGTTCCGCGGTTACGCCGACTACATGCAGAGCCCCGAGTTCGCCGCCGCCCTGGCGCGCCTGATCGAGCTCGGCGCCGAGCGGCCGACGGCGATCATGTGCGCGGAGGCGGTACCGTGGAGCTGCCACCGCC
>JBGPIJ010000253.1:0-4173 GCA_041484865.1 Gemmatimonadota bacterium | reverse complement strand
TCGGCTCGGTAGCGGACCCGTATTCACTCGCGTGGTCGCCCGACGGCAAGTTCATCGCGTACGCCGCCGGTCCAATGGCCGCCACGCGGATCTACGTGCGCCAGCCTGGAGGACGCCCCGTCGCGCTGGCGCCTGACTCGGGTCCCCCGCAGCGCCGGCCCCTCTGGTCTCCCGACGGCACCCGGATGCTCTTCGAGGCGGGGCTCGACCTGTACCTCGTACCCGCGCTCGGAGGCGCACCGCGCGTGGTAGCGACGGGCGCCTGCTGCGCCGCGTGGTCCCCGGACGGGCGGCAGATCGCGTATGTCGGGACGTCCAGCGTTCCCTCGCTCTTCAATATCGGGCAACCGCCGGAATCGGTGTATGTGGCGCTGCTCGACGGCGCGCCGGGCCGTCTCGTCGGCTCGGTAGCGGACCCGTATTCACTCGCGTGGTCGCCCGACGGGCACTGGCTCGCCCTCGTGTCCGGGAACAGCCTATTTGCCCGCGGGACATCCGCATTCGGAAACAAGGGGCCGAGCGCCATCGTCCTACTTCCAGCAGGCGGTGGGGAGCCGCTCCCCGTCACGGACAACGCCGCGCTCAACGAGAGTCCGGTGTGGACCGCGGACAGCCGCCATCTGCTATTCGTGTCGAACCGTGACGGGAAACGCGACGTCTATGTCGTGCGCCTGGAGCGTTCCGGCAAGCCGGACGGGGAGCCCTCGCGAATCACCACCGGGCTCGACGCTCACTCGATCAGCATCTCGGCGGACGCAACGCGGCTCGTCTACTCCGTCTACAGCTCACGCGCGAACGTCTGGACCATCCCGATTCCTGGCGACGGACCGGTCTCCGTGGACGTGGCCACCCAGCTCACGACCGGCAATCAAGGCGTGGAGGCGATGACGGTTTCGCAGGACGGGCGCTGGCTCTACTTCGACTCCGATCGCTCGGGGAACGCGGACATCTACCGGATGCCCGTGACGGGTGGAGAGCCGGAGCAGCTCACGACGGATCCCGCCGACGACTTTTTCCCGAACGTCTCCCCTGACGGTCGGTGGGTGGCGTTTCATTCCCTGCGCTATGGCACGAGGGACATTCTCGTCATGCCGGCCGAGGGCGGCGCGGCTCAGCGCGTGACCGACGATCCCGGCCAGGAGCGGAATCCGCAATGGTCGCCGGACGGGAAGTCCGTGGCGTACTACATCTCAGGGACGGGGACCCACGACGGGCTCTACGTGATTTCCCGCGACGCGGGTACCGGGTGGAAACCGCCGCGGCGAGTCTGGCAGCGGCCCAGCCCCGGACGCTGGTCCCCGGACGGCCGCGTGCTGCTCGGCGCCTGGACCGACGGACTCTGGCTCGTCCCGGCCGCAGGGGGCTCGCCCCGACTCCTGTACCAGCCGGGGGATACGGTGACCGCGGCGCGGCCCATAGGTGGGCTGTGGTCAGCCGATGGGCGCACAGTCTACTTCAAGGCAGCGGACCGCGACACGCGGGGGTCGATCTGGGCGATCCCCGCAACCGGCGGCCGGCCCCGCCTCCTGGTGCGCTTCGACGACCCCCTACGGCCGTCGTTTCGCCCCAACCTGGCCACTGACGGCCGGCGGTTCTACTTCATCATTACCGATCGGCAGAGTGACATCTTCACCGCGGAGTTACAGGGGCTCAAGTAGCCCCCGGCTATGACGGAAGCCGCCGGCGCCCCGCGCCTAGCTCTCGGGGCTCTCGCCCATCGCAACTTCCGGCTGTTCTTCTTCGGTCAGGGCATTTCCCTCATCGGCACCTGGATGCAATCGGTCGCCCTGGGCTGGCTCGTGCTCGAGCTCACGAACTCGGCGTTCGCCGTCGGGCTGAATCAGGCGCTGCGCTCCCTCGGGGTGCTGCTGCTCACGCTGTACGGCGGCACGGTGGTGGACCGCGTGGACAAGCGCCGCCTCATCGTGTGGACTCAGGTGCTCCAGATGCTTGAAGCACTCGCCCTGGCGCTGCTCGTATGGACGAAGACGGTCGCGCCTTGGCAAGTGATGGCCCTCGCCGTGCTGTTCGGCATGGTGAACGCGTTCGACATCCCGGCGCGCCAGGCGTTCCTCGTGGATCTCGTGGGCAAGGACGACCTGATGAACGCGATCGTGCTCAATTCCTCCATGTTCAATGCGGCGCGAATCGTCGGTCCGGCGGTGGCGGGGGTACTGATCGGCGCGTCCGGCATCGCGATGTGTTTTCTTCTGAACGGCATCAGTTACTTCGCGGTGATCGCGAGCCTGGTCGCGATCCGTCTCCCCGGCCACGTGCCGCGGGCGGTCCCGCAATCGGCCTGGGAGGGATTGCGCCAGGCGTGGGCCTTCATCCGCAGCGACCCCCGGGTGTCGGCGCTCGTAGCCCTCGTCGCGGTGTTCAGCGTGCTCGGCTTCCCGGTGCTCGTGCTGATGCCGGTCGTGGCGCGCGACGTGTTGCACGTCCAGGCGCGGGGGTACGGGCTGCTCATGACGTCGGTGGGCCTGGGCGCGATGCTCGGCGCGCTGGCGCTGGCGACGGTGGGCCGGCGGGTGCGAAAGGGGTTGGTACTGCTTCAGAGCGGCGGCGCGTTCGCGGTCTTGCTCCTGGGCTTTGCGGTCACGCGCTCGTTCGGCCTTGCGGTGGCGGTGCTCGCCCTCATCGGATGCGCGATGATCGTGACGACCGCGCTCGCGAACACGATGCTGCAGCTGCTCGTCCCGGACACCCTGCGGGGCCGGGTGATGGCGTTCTACGCGTTCGTATTCGTCGGGCTGGCGCCGTTCGGCGCGTTCCAGGCGGGTCTGGTCGCGGAGCACCGCGGCGTGGCGACGGCGATTGCCTTGGGCGCCGTGGGGTGCCTCATCGCCGTTCTGGTCGCGGCGTGGAGGGCGCCGCAGCTGAGAACGACGTTATAAGTCGGTACGTCGTTACGTTGTACGCACAAGGTAGCGATGTAGCGACGTACAATGGCTGCTTACTACCATCCCCGGCGTTTCGCCTCCACCACGACCAGCGCTGCTGCTCCCTCGAACCCCAGCCGCTCCGCATTGACGACCAGGTCGTAGTTCGCGACGTCGTTGCGCACACGGCCGTAGTAGGTCTTCACGTATTCGTCGCGCCGGCGGTCCGTCTCATCGACGACCTTCGCGGCGTTAGCGGGATCGAGTCCGAGCCGCTCGACCGCATGTTGGATCCGCCACGGCTTGGACGCCACCACGTAGGCGTGGAGCGCGTCCGGTCGCTGCGCGAGCAGGATCTGCGCGCCACGGCCGACGAGCACGATGCGACCGTGCGCCGCCGCCTCGGCGATCACCCGCTCCGTCATCCGCGCGATCGTGGCATCGTCGCGTTCGACGGTCGCGGCCTGCTCGGCGCTCAGGAACATCTCGGGCGATGCGACCGCGAGGGTGCGGGCGAGCCGCTCGAGCAGCCCCGGAGCCCGCTCCTCGCGCTGCGCCACTTCCTCGGGCGGCAGCCCGGCGCGCCGCGCCACCTGATCCACGAATTCGTTGTCGATCACCTCCCAGCCGAGCTCCCGCGCTACGAGGCGGGCGACTTGCGAGCCGCCCGACGCATACTGCCGGGTGACGGTGATGACGGGGGCCGGCATCAGGGCTGCCGCAGGTTCTTCCGCAGGTCGCCGATGTTCAGGAGCGGCAGGCCGCCCTCGGTGGGGACGAAGATGATCAGGTTGTTGGAGGTCTTCATGTCGTGCAGTACTTCGATCCACTGCTTGGTCAGCGCTTCGGGAGAGAGCGTCTGATTGAGCAGGCGTTGCTGCTCCGTTTGCAGGCGCGCGACCTCGACGCGATGGCGCTCGGTCTCGATCTGCTGCTCCTGGGCGATTTTGTTGTTGATCGCCTGGACCACCTGGGCGGGCGGTTGCAGGTCGCGCAGGAAGAACGCGGTGACCGTGGCGATCCGGAATTTGCCTGTGCCCACGCGCGGCGTGGTGACGAGTGCCGAGTCGACGAGCCCCTCCAGTGTGCTCGCAATCTGCGGGCGTTTGGAGATGTCGTTGATCGAGTACTGCACCATCCCGTCGCGCACGCCCTTGCGGATGGCGTTGAGCACCGCCCCGCGGATCTGATCCTCGTTACCGATTTCCGTGTAGATCTTGGGCGACTGCATCGGGTCGATCTGCCAGCGGATCGACACCTCCACGTGCATCCCCATCTGCTCGCTCGAGAG
>JBGPIJ010000252.1:0-4220 GCA_041484865.1 Gemmatimonadota bacterium | reverse complement strand
GCACCCCGTCGCAAGATCCATCCAGCGCCGCGCGTCCCCGACCTCCACCGACACCACCGGCAGATCGCAACAGAGCGCCTCCTTCACCACGTTCGGCGATCCTTCCCACTCCGAAGTGAGCAGCAGACAATCCGCGGCACGATAGTGATCCGGCATCCGGTCATGCGAGATACCGGTGACGACCCACAGCCGCACCGCGGTCACGTCGCCCGCGAGTCGCGCCAGAGCGGCCTCCGCAACATCGAGCCGCTTCCGCGCTTCGCCGGGCGTGTTGGGAAAGAGGACCAGCTTGTCCTGGAGAGCGAGCCCAAGCCGGTGCCGGGCGGCGGCGCGGTCACCGGGGGAGAATCGGTCGACGTTCACGCCGTTCGGGATCACATGAGCGCGGGCGCGGTCGGCGGCGCGGGGCAACGCCGCTCGCATCTCGTCCGACATGCAAATCAGCTCATCGCCCCGGCGAGCCGCGACGTGCGCGAGAAGCCGGATCAGACGGCTCTTCGCCGTCAGTCGCCAGCCCGCGGCAGGCGTGCCGAGCAGGTCGTCGCCGTAGAACGTGACCACGAGCGGCAGCCGCTGAAACGCCGCCACGCACCCGCTCAGTCCATAGTGCGCGTGGACGACGTCAAAGCGGTCCGGGCGCGCCAGCCGGCGGACCCGTGGCAGGGCGCGGAGATACTCGAGGCCGCTCTCCCGCCCGTTGATGAACTCGACCTCCACCCGGGCCCCGGCCTCGCGGAGCGAGTGGATCTGCGCGGCGACGAAGGCGCCATACGCGGGGTCGTCCGGCGTGGGATACATGTTCGTCACGGCGAGAACGCGCATGCGGCTACCCCGGCACCGGGTGTTCGCGGCGGCTGCCGGCGCGCGCGGGCGTCGCCTCCGCGGCCCGCGCGAGGCTGATGCCCAGCGGCACCGCGATCACGAACGCGAACAGCGAAATCTCGAACACCGGGCCCGCCGCACTCTCGACCAGGGTTTCGACGAGCGCCAGGGCCGCCCCCATCGCGAGCGCTTTCGTCGCCGGGTCACCGCTCGAGAGCGCCACCTGGGTCGAGCTTCCCACAAGGAGGAGATACAGCAGGGCCAGCACCCCTGCCCCGAGCCACCCGGTCTCCGCGGCGATATGCGGCCAGTATGTGTCCTCGATGTAGATCGGATCATCCTCCCGTAGCCCGGGGACACTGCTCAGACCGTATTCGTCGTACAGGGGGCTGTAGTCGAGGACCGATGCATAACCGCCAAACCGACCGAAGCCGGCGCCCAGCGGGAAGTGCGCGTCGGCGATCGTGATGCCCGTCGCGTACAGGAGTAACCGGGGCACCGCCGACGTGCTTGAATTGAGGTAGACCTGGACACCCTGATACTCGACCTCGAGCCGGCTCTTCACGAACCATGCGGAACCGCCCGCCAGGGCGATAAACACGGCGAGCACGAGCCACCGCCGTCGGCCGGTCGCGAAGCGCATGGTTCCATAGAAGGCGGCGATCGGCAACGCCAGCAGCGGCTTTCGCCGCAGCGAGCCCAGGATCCCCAGGATGCTGGCTCCGAGACTCAGCCCCGCACCGGCGCGCCATGTCGCCCGATCACTGAGGAGCGCGGCGACGGCGTAGCATCCCGTCACGGCCGCCGCCCACCCGAAAATGCCCGGATGGGGGAAAATGCCGTGCATCACGCTCAGATCCCCCCGAAAGAACACGTCCTCTCTCCGCACGAGCACGAGGTCGACGAAGAGAATCTGCGCGGACTGCCGAAGGATCGAGACGAGTACCCCGCTCGCCAACAGGAGCGGTCCGAGCCATAACGCCGCGCGCATGATGCGCTCGCAGTCCCGCTCACTCCACGAAACGGTCAGGGTGAGCAGCAGGAATATCTCGAACTTGACGGCGAGGAAGGCACCGAGCGCGAGCGTCGTGAAGGGGACATGCGCCACCAGGGCCGAGACCAATCCACAGGCCAGGAACGCGGTCGTGAGCCACAGCCAGCGATGCAGCCGCCGGTCGAGGCCTTTCCACCCGAAGAAGAACGCGATCCGGGCCACTCCGGCCACGGCGAACGCCTGGTGTAACCGGTGCAGCGCGAGCCCGAGCGGCGTGTCCGCGCCACCGGCGAGGTTGACGAACACCGGCTGCACGAAGAGGAACACCGCGATCGCAAGGAGCGCGGGTTTGGGAACGATGAAGAGGCCGACGGCAACCACGAGCGTGAAGGCCACGAGAATCGCGGGCATCGGAGCGATCGCCGCAGCTCCGACCAGCAGTGCGAGAACGGCAAGCACGCCCACCATCCGTGCCAGCCGACCTTCGGCCCTCACGAGGGGTGGACCTTGCGGAGCCATGACTCGAGGACGAACAACGCCATGAGCTGGCGGCTGCGAGGCATCTGGCGCTGCCGTGTGTCCTTCAGGTATCGCCGGAGGGCGTCGCCCGAGAAGACCGCGGGCAGCCTCGCGTCCGCGCCGACGAGAAACGCTTCAGCGCCGCTCGAGATCCAGGTCTTGAACCAGCGCTCCACCGGTGTCGTGAAGCCGAGCTTTCGGCCGGTGCGCGCCCGCCACCCCGCGAGCGAGGCGCGCACCTGGTCCGGCAAGAGTGGCTCCACCGCCCTCCGGTACAGCCATTTGCGCTCGCACACCCTCGAGATCTTGTAGCGGCTGGGCATGCGCTCGAACAGGGCGAGCAGCTCGAGGTCGAGAAAGGGCACCCGCAGCTCGACGGACGACGCCATCGCCATGTGGTCCGCGACGATCAGCAGGTCATCCGCGAGCGACAGGCGGGCGTCCACGTACAGCAGCGCGTTGACCGAGTCGCCGTCCGGCGCCAGGTCGAGCCAGCGACGCACCGGCGCGGTGAGGCGCTCGGCGTCGAAGGCACGGCCCGAGAGCGTCGCGGCTTCGCGAGGATCAAAGACGGAGAGCACTTCCGTGAACCGTCGCGCGCGATCGGGCTCATTCGAGATCCGACGCAGGCGCGCGACCCGGTCACTCGTGGCGAAGCGTTCGGGCACGAAGCGCAGGAGCGCGCCCAGCATCCGCAGGAGCGGATAGAGCCGCTCCGCGATGTGACGAGGGTATCCGCCGAGCGGCTCGTCTGCCCCCTGCCCCGTGAGGATCACTTTGTGGGTGGCATGTACCTCCCGGCACAACAGCGCGACGAGGAGGCTGCCCGTATTCGCGATCGGCTCTCCCAGACCGCCGGCCTGCTCGAGCCAGGCGTCGAGATACGCCGGAGACGTGACGGCCAGCTCCTTGAGCGGGACGCCGAGCGCGGCGGCCGCGCGGCGGGCGGGGAGCAGCTCGTTGTCAGCCGGGTCCTCCACGAATCCGACGGCGAAGGCCTGGGGTGGCGCCGAGAGGTGGTCGCGCATGACGCGGGTGACGGCCGTCGAGTCGACGCCTCCCGACAAGAGCGAGCCCACCGGCACGTCGGACATGAGCTGCCGGCGGACTGCCGCCACGAGCTCCGAGCGTACCGCTTCGCGCCACTCGCCATCGCTCCGCGGCAAGCTCGCCGGCGCGAAGGATGGGTCGAACCGCTGGAAGCTGGGTTCAGCCGGCAGGCGCGCGAGCGGCAGCCGGCACGCGTGCCCGGGCGGGACTTTCCACGCATGACGAAACGGCGTGCCAGGGGACGGGATGAAGCGATATACCAGGAATTCGTCGAGCCCGTCGGGACGAATCTCCGTGTCGACGAGCCCGGTACTCCGCGCGGCGGCCAGCTCGCTCGCGAACCACCAGGCCTCTCGCCCGCGTCCCAGGTACAGGGGCTTCACGCCCGCGGGATCGCGCACCAACCAGATTTCGCCTGGCGACGTTCGGCCATCGAACAGCGCGAACGCGAAGATCCCGTTGAGGCGGCCGAACAGACCGGGACCCCAGGCTTCGAAGCCGTGCGGAAGCACCTCGGTGTCGGCGTTGGTCCGGAAGCGGTGCCCGAGGGCGATCAGCTCCCGGCGCAGGGCGAGGTGATTGTAGATCTCGCCATTGTAGGTGACCCAGATCGACTGGTCTTCGTTCGCCATCGGCTGCGCGCCGGTGGCGAGATCGACAATGCTCAGACGGCGGTGCCCCAGTCCCGCCGAGCGACCCCGGATGAAGCGGAAGCCGCAGCCATCCGGCCCGCGATGACGGAGTGCGTCCGTCAGACGCTCGAGACGCTGCGTCACGTCCTCTCCCTCCGTCGCCGCTACCACCCCGCAGATCCCGCACATCTCAGGACCGCCTT
>JBGPIJ010000251.1:0-4223 GCA_041484865.1 Gemmatimonadota bacterium | reverse complement strand
GTGCTTTGGATGGTTCGGCTTCAACCCGGGCTCGACCTTGGCGGGCTCCGATCTTCGCATCGGTGTGATCGCCACCAACACCATGCTGGCTGGGGCGGCGGGCGGCGTCATCGCGATGCTGTACATGTGGATGAAGTACGGCAAGCCTGATCCCTCCATGATGGCGAACGGCACGCTCGCCGGCCTCGTCGCGATCACCGCGCCCTGCGCGTTCGTCACGGCGCCGTCCGCTGTGCTGATCGGTGCGGTCGCCGGGTATCTGGTCTGCGTCGCGGTATTCTTCATCGAGCGGACCCTCAAGATCGACGATCCAGTCGGCGCCATTGCGGTACACGGCGTCAATGGACTCTGGGGCATTCTCTCGGTCGGACTTCTCGCCGACGGCACGTACGGGGACGGGTGGAACGGCGTACCGGGAGCGGTCAAGGGATTGTTCTACGGCGATGCGAGCCAGTTCGTGGCGCAGTGCATCGGCGGCTTGACCAACTTCGTGGCGGTGGGCGCGATGGCGTACGTGGCGTACAAGATCACGAGCGTCCTGGTGGGCGGCCACCGCGTGTCGGCGCAGACCGAGGAGCTCGGGCTCGATATTCCCGAGATGGGCGCCTTGGGGTACCCCGACACGATGGACGTTTCGTCGGCGGTCATTCTGAGCGAGTCGGCGGCGATTTCGCGCCCGGCCGTCGAAGCGGCCTAGCGCACAGTTGGCGGGTGGTGGGGGCGGGGCCTCTCCGGAGATCGCCAGCTCCACCCCCTCCCGACGTCTTGTTTCTCTCAACTCACGTGGAGGACATGGACATGAAGCTCATTACCGCTGTCGTGCGCCCCGAGCGCTTGCCGCAGGTGAAGGCGGCGCTGTTCCGTGCCGGCGTCACCGGCATCACCGTCATGCGCGTAAGCGGCCATGGGGGCGAGCGGGAACTGCTCGAGCATTACCGCGGCTCTACCGTGGTGCTCGAATTCCGCGAAAAGGTGCTGCTCCAGATGGCGTGCTCGGAGCCGTTCGTCGAGCCGACGATCAAAGCAATCGTCGCGTCCGCCCGGACGGGCAACGTGGGCGACGGCAAGATCTTCGTGCAACCGCTCGAGCGGGTGATTCGGATCAGGACGGGCGAGCAGGATACCGCGGCGGTGACGGCGGCCAACGCGGACGCGGTCCAGCGTCAGGCGCTGAAGGAGGCGGGCATCTAAGGCGGCGTGAGCCCGAGCCCGAACACCACGCGGTTCGTGGGAAAGGACGAAAGCTGCCACGTGAAATGGGCGGCCAGGTTGAACGGCGACAGGAACGGCGTCAGGTTCCCGAGGCCGAAGCCGAGTTCGGTGTACGGGCGGCGCGCCGACACGACCAGCGCGTCGCCCGGATTGGGGACGTGATCGCTCGAGAAATCCGTCCAGAACGCGCCGCCGTGGATGCTCAACGTGAACGGTAGCTTCGAAATTCCGGGGAGCCGGCTCTTCGCGAAGAGGAGCCGGTCGAAGTTGTGCCGGACGGTGATCATGGCGGCCTCGGTGCCGGCGTAGTTCGTTTCGCGCAGAGTATTGAACCCGTTCCCCTGAAACGTCAACGCCTTCATCCCGAAGTCCACCGCGAAGTACCGCTGCGGCGGGACGTTGCCTCGGGCGACTCCCGCCGCAGCGACGATCGTCGTCAACCCCAGGTTGAGCGTCCGTTGGCGATGCTCCACCTGAATGCTATAGCGCTGAAAGTCGAAATCGTCGGCGATCAGGTGCGGAGCCGCGAACTCCGCGATGAGGCTGATCCGGGTGCGGCCCTGGCCGAACTGCTCGAAATAGTAGTCCTGGCCCTTCGAGCGGAGCAACGGGCGCGAGTCGTAGATGATGCTCCCCCGCAGCGAGCGGAGCCGACCATCCACGACGGCGGGATTGGGCCGCTGGAGGCGATCGACCGAGAACAGCGCATAGTCCGTCACGACGTCGACGCTCGACTGGCGCACGTCTTTGTAGCGCAGATCGACCTCGGTGAAGTCGAGCAGCTTGCCGTTCAGCGAGAGCGTCCAGCCGTGCTCGCGATAGTAATCCAGCGGATCGAGCCTGAAGAGCAGCGCCCGGTAGGTCGGGTTGTAGTCGCGGGAGACGAGCGTCGGCCGGCTCGTCGTTTCATCATAGTAGTTCGCGTCAAGCCAGATGCGCTGTGCTTCGGCCAGCCGCAAGCCTCCGCCGAACCGGTATTGCCAGGTCTCGCTCCCGGTGGCGTATCCCAGCTTCGCCCGGAAGGACGCGCCCGGAATCTGCCACCAGCTCCCCCCCGCTCCGAAGTAGCTCCCTTCGACGCGGTCGAAGTGATAGAAGTCGGGATTCCGCGACAGCTTGTAGGCGAGCCCCAGTCCCTGGACGAGGCGGAGGGCGAGGTCAGGGGGAAGCCTCTCGATCGAGTCGATGCGCGCCCACGCGGCCCGCTCGGCGTGGGTGAGCGGAATTGCGCCCGGACCGCCCCAGCGGGTGGTATCGGCCCGATCGGCACGGTCGTCTACAACGATCCGAAACTCGCTCAGCCCGGCGGGCGGCTCGCGCTGGTCGAAGCGAAAGCTGTCGAGGGCCGCCCGGTGCTCGAACGCCATGTGCGCCGGGAACCCCGGCAGCGGCACTGCGAGGAGCAGCTCGCCCGAGAGGCGGATGTCGTAGGGCATCCACCGCCCCGCTCCGACGTTCTTGAAGCGCTGCCGGTAGCGCAGATTCCGAACGCCGTTCAACCGCACCACGTCGTTCCCACCCACGTCCATCTCCAGCACGTCGAACGTCGAATCCGCTATGTCGATCATCCCCACGAGGAGCGGCGTCACCTGAGACCGGGGCTCGATGGAGAGCCGGAACACCCGCCGTCCATCCACGCGCAGCGTGTCCAGCACGCGATAGTCATAGTGGTCCAGCGCGTCGTCCGCGATGGGCGACACGATCGAGTACTTGAACAAATCGATCCGGTCGCGGCTGAAGTTCGCGAGCTCTCCTGCGGGGATGATGTTCGTCTTGGCGGAGAGATTGTTCGTCTGCCGCCGGGCGAGAATCCGCTCCTGGAAGTGATTGGGCAGCTCCCAATAGGCCGACGTGCGCGTCTCGCTGATCAGGAGCACCGAGCTGGCGGAATCGGGATGCCGCTCGAGATCGCGCACCACGAACTTGACGTACGTGTCGTAGCTGAAGTCGTGCGCCTCGGCGAAGATGTCATGCTTGCGGGCGATCACCTTCATCATCAAGCGGCGGGCGAATTCGTCCGCCCCCGTGACCGTGATCGGCGCCAGGCCGATCGCGAGCGGTCGGAGGTAGACGTTCTGGGAGCCGTAGCGGCCCGTCACCTCGAACGCCAGGGACGCCGGCTCGTAGCCGATGCGGCGAACTTCGAGATGGACCGATCCCGGCGAGGTGAGCAGCCGGTAGCGGCCGGCGTCGTCGGTGAGCGTCGAGGCCCCGCTCTCGATGATGCGCACCACGGCGAGCCGCAGCGGCCGGCTCGAGACGGTGTCGTAGACGGTACCGGCGACGACGATCTGCGGAGGGGCAGGCGCGGCGGGTTGCTGTGCCGGGGCTCGCACGGCGGAACCCGCGAGAGTCACCATCAGCAAGACGGAGAGAGACAGCGAGCGCGCCATGAGGACGAGTGGCTAATCTACCATCGCCGCCACCCGTAAGGCACTGAGCTCGCGTACGCCTCGACCTAATACGGCTGCACGCAGATCGCTCCGTCGCTGACCTCGTTCCCGAGGCTGTCCACCAACGTTCGCATGCCCGGAGGTGGCGGCGAGATGGTGCTCCAGCGCCTGAGAGCGACGGCCAAGACGATGCGCAGCAGCTCAAGCAGGCGCGGGAGCGCGTGCTCGGCACGTCCCCCCCAGGAGATCGCTAACGCGCCAGCCGGCGGCTCTGCACGTACCAAAAGACGGCGATGCCCAGAATCATCGCCGGCACGACCAGCAGCACGACGCACGCCAGCAGCATGCTGTGCATCAGCGGATCCATGTCACCCATCGCGTCACTGCGCCGCGTGGCGGAACATCGCGATCCCGTCGGGAACGATCAGGCCGAACAGCGCGATGGCCGTGAGCACGGTGGCGCCCACGACCGACAGCACGAGCGCCGCCCGCTCAAAGCGCAGGTGCATGAACCAGGCGGCGATGACGCCGGCCTTGACGAGCATCGCGGCAATGAGCAGCCCGACCGCAATCATCCGGTATAGCGGCGCCGTCTCGGTTACGAGCATGAGCAGGGTG
>JBGPIJ010000250.1:0-4255 GCA_041484865.1 Gemmatimonadota bacterium | reverse complement strand
CGTCGTCGTAGGGCAACGTGCCGCGCAGGCCCGCGGCCGCGCCGTTGTCGCCCGCATTCAAGATCGGCTTCCCGAAGCGGCGGCCCAGGGTCATCATCTCGCGCGCCTGGGGATTCTCGTAGATGAAATCGGCCTCGGAGAGGTGGCCGAACGCTTCGTGGATGAACACCCCGGCGAGCTCTGGGTCGAGCACCACGGGATAGGTGCCGCCCCGCACACCGGGGGCGTCGAGCAGGGTGACCGCGCGCTGGGCGGCTTCGCGGAAACCCGCAGCCTTATCCTGCGCGCTGCGCCAGCCGCGGCGCAGGCCGATCGACTCGATCCCTTTTTCGATCGTCCCGTTGCGGCGGGCGACGGCCGTGCCCGATAGCGTCACCTCGGGGCGCAGCTCGTGCAGGATCGTCCCTTCCGAATTCACATACCAGTAGTCCTGCACCTCGTCGTGATAGCTCGCCACCGTGTCCACGATGCGGGCGTCCACGGCGAGCATCTCGCCGTTGTATGCCTCGATCAGGCGCTTCTTGTCGGAGAGCGAGACGCCGCGCACGTCACCGTCCAGATCGAGCACGGCGTCGGCCTGCTGGGGGGGAACACGGGCGAGCTCGATGGGACGGTCGAGCCGTACCGCGCGGGACAGCTCGTCGGCGCGCGTCACCATCGCCGCGAGCTGGTCGAGCGACGTGAACGCCGTCGTGCCCCAGCCGTGCCCGTGGTTCAGCGCGCGGACGAACCCGCCCCGGTCCTCCGTCGCGGCCGCGGACTCGAGCCGCCGGCCGCGGAACGTGACGGCCGACGTCCAGGTGTGTTCGAGACGGATTTCGGTTTAATCGGCGCGCGAGAAGGCGAGCGCGTCGGTGAGGCGATCCTTCACTCCGCGAGTTCCCTCAGCTTCTCGGCGTAGTCGGGCCGCATCACGATCTCGCCGTTCACGATGATCTCGCGGTCCCACGGCAGGATGATGAAATTCTCGCTCTCGAGCGCGAAGAAATCGGGCTTGTAGTCGCCGGTACGGAAGGAGACAGCGGTCTTCACAGCGGCGGGGTTGAGCTCGCGGACGGCGGAGAGGGCGAGCTTCATCGTGTCGCCCGAGTCGCACGTCTCGTCTACGATGAGGACCCGCTTGCCGCTCACGATGCGCGGTGGCCCGGCGATCACCGTCGGACGCGCGCCGCTCGCCTCGCGCGTGATCGCGATGGAGGCGAAGTCGCGCTGCAGGATGCTCGCCACGACCGCGCCCGGAATCACGCCCGCCCTCGCGATTCCGATCACGACCTCGGGGTCGTACTCGCGGAAGATCCGCAGCGCGAGGGCACGGCACAGCTCGCCGAAGAACGGCCAGTCGACCTGGAGGACGCCGTGCGGCGGCTTGCGGCCGGTCCACGCGGCGTTGCGAAGCGGCGGCACCGGGGGCCTCGGAGCGGGGGTCATGGGTCGAAGCTACATTGCTAAACGATGCGGCCGCAAGCTATTTTCGACTCATGGGCTTTTGGCGCCGGCTGCTCGGTCGCAGTGGAGGCGAAGACCTCAAGGCCCAACGACTCGACTACCTCAACGAAGCGCTCGCGCTCGAGCGGCAAGGTGATTACGACGCCGCGCTGACGTCCTACCGCCTGGCGCTGCGGGACCATCCGAACGACGCGCGAATCCTACAGAACATGGCGATCGCCTTCACCAAGGTCCGGCGCGTGGACGAGGCGATCCGGCACTACCGCCGCGCCCTCGAGCTCGAGGGCGGGCTCGCGGGCGCCCACTACGGGCTCGCGTTCCTCTTGCTCAAGCGCGGCGACCCGGACGGCGCGGAGCGGCACCTGAAAGCGTTTCTCGCCCAGCCGCCCAAGGGGCCGGACGCGCAACGCTGGATCGAGCATGCGACGCAGGCGCTGCACGACCTGGGAGCGGAGCCACCCCGCGCGGTCTCGGCGGAGGCGCCATGAGGCTGTTCGTCCTGACTGTCGTGGCAGTGGCAGCCTGCGGCTCACTGGGAACGGATCTGACTCAAGTGATCGCGATCTCCATCAGCGTCGCCGACACCGCGTTCCAGGGAGACACCGTGCGCGCGCACGCGAAGGCACTCACCGCAGGCGGTGATTCGGTGACGACGGCGGTCCGCTGGGCGAGCTTCGATACCAGCATCGTCGGCGTCGTGGACAGCACGGTGGGAACGTTCATCGCCAAACGGCCCGGGACGACGAGCATTCAAGCGCGCGCCGGCACGTTGCGCAGCAACCTCGTGCCAATCTCCGTGATCGCGCGACCGACACCCTGACACGGCGCTGATGCCCCCCACGACCGGCACCCTCACCCGCCTGTTCTTCGACGCGATCGAGCGATATCGCGGCCGGCCGGCGGCCTATCGCCACAAGATCGGCGGCCGTTGGGTGGCGCTCACGCACGATGAGGTTGCCGCGCGCGTGCAGGCAGTGTCACTCGGCCTGCGCGAGCTGGGCGTGGGACCCGGGGATCGGGTTTCGATCATCTCCGAGAATCGTCCTGAATGGGCGATCGCCGACTACGCCTGCCTGTGCGCGCGCGCCGCCGACGTCCCGATCTATCCCACGCTGCCGGCGAAGCAGGCCCAGTACATCCTGCGCGACTCGGGGGCGGTCGCGGTGTTCTGCTCGAGCGCCGAGCAGCTCGCCAAGGTGCTCGAGGTGCGGGGGGCGCTGCCGGCGCTGCGGCACATCATCGTGTTCGATCCCGCGGCGAAGCAGGGTGGCGCGATGACGTTCGCCGAGCTCGAGACGCTGGGCCGCGCGGCGACGGCCGGAATCCCGCGCTTCCGGGAGGACGCACTCGCCGTCCAACCGGAGCAGCTCGCTACGCTCATTTATACGTCGGGGACCACGGGCGACCCGAAGGGCGTGATGCTGTCGCACAACAACCTCTGGTCCAACGTGCAGTGCTCGCTCGAGGTGCTTCGAGTCGGCGTCGGCGACGAATGCCTCTCCATGCTGCCGCTGTCCCACGTGTTCGAGCGGATGGTGGATTACACCCTGTTCCAGGGGGGCGTGGTCATCAACTACGCCGAGTCGTTCGAGCTGGTGCGGGACAACCTGGTCGAGGTGCGGCCCACCATCGTACTCTCGGTACCGCGCTTCTATGAGAAGGTGTACGCCGCGGTGCTCGAGAAGGCGCTCCTCGGGGGCCGCGCCAAGCGCCGCATCTTCGAATGGGCGAAGCGCACCGGGGACGAGTGGGCGACCTACAAGCTCGCGGGGCTGCGGGTGAGCCTGGGGCTCGCGGCCCGGCACCTCATCGCCGATCGTCTCGTGTTCTCGAAACTCAGGGCGCGGACCGGCGGCCGCCTCACGCGGTTCGTATCGGGAGGCGCGCCGCTCTCCGCCGACATCGCGAAATTCTTCTTCAGCGCCGGACTGCCCATCGCCGAAGGCTACGGGCTCACCGAGACTTCGCCCGTGCTCACGATCAATCCGCTCGAGCGCATCAAGGTAGGGACGGTCGGGAAGGCGATCCCGGAGACGCGCATCAAGATCGCGGCGGACGGAGAGATCCTGGCGCAGGGCCCCGGGATCATGCAGGGCTACTACAACAAGCCCGAGGCCACGCGCGAAGCGATCGACGCCGAGGGCTGGTTCCACACCGGCGACATCGGCGAGCTCGACGCCGAGGGATACCTGAAGATCACCGACCGCAAGAAGGACCTGATCGTCACCGCCGCCGGGAAGAACATCGCTCCGCAGCCGATCGAGAACCTCGCCAAAGCCAGCAAATTCGTGGCCAACGCCGTGATGCTCGGCGACAAGCGCAAGTTTCCGATCATGCTCGTGGTCCCGAACTTCGAGCAGCTGGAGCGCTGGGCGGCGGAACGGCGCCTGACGTTCACGTCACGCGCGCAGCTCATCGCGCTGCCCGACGTCCATGCCAAGGTCGAGCGTGAAGTGATGGGGGAGCTGCACGATCTCGCGAAGTTCGAGATGCCGAAGCGCGTGCTGCTGCTCGAGCATGACTTCACGATCGAATCGGGCGAACTGACGCCGACGCTGAAGGTCAAACGCCGCGCGGTCGAGCAGCGCTACAAGAGTCTCGTGGACCGGGTGTACGCCGAAGGGGACGCGATCGCGGCGGCCCTGGAAGCGTAGAGAGAGACGGACGGGGGCGGAGAGAGACGGACGGAGACGGACCGTCCCCCCGGTTCAGAACTGCAGGCCAACCGTCACCGGCACGGTCCACGAGGATGCGTTGACGAAGTCCTCGAACCGTGCTTCCACAAATACGCGTAAGCGACCCCGCGCCG
>JBGPIJ010000249.1:0-4284 GCA_041484865.1 Gemmatimonadota bacterium | reverse complement strand
GGAGCACCCTGCTCGATCGCTCCGACTCGGCGCGGATCTATTTCACCATGGTGCAGGAAACGCCGTCGCTCGAAGACACTCTCCCGGAGCTTGGTGCCAGGGATCTGGTTCCCGAACGGTTGCAGCGATCCGCGAGCCGGAGCGACTTCCTGAAGGGCCTGAGTGTGGCTGCTGGGGCCCTCGTCATCTCGAGCACGGTGGCGAACGGCAACCTGGGGCGCGGCGGCCGGGCGCTGGCGATCGTGGTCGGTGCCACGGCCGGAATTGCCGGCGTGACGAGCCTCCTGCACCCCCGCCGTGAGCCTGACATTCCCGCGAACATCGAGGAGAACAACCGGCGCCGCGCCGCCCGGACCGCCGCGAACGCGAGCGTCGCACAGCGCAACGCCGCGAAGCGGGCGCAGACCGTCCTGGTTATCGCGCCCGCGGCGGGGGTGGGTCCGTGACCCGATGGGGGCGCGCCGCGGGCGCGTCGCGGATGGTTCTTTGGCTCTCGCTCGTACCGGCCGTCGGGACCGCGCAGCTGGCCGTGTCGGGAACCGGCCTGGTGTCGTACTTCGAGCATCAGGTGGATATCGGATACGGCGTCGAGGCGTCGCGCGGTCTGTTGTTGGGTGCCGAAGGGGTGGTGGATTTCCGCTCACGGGTGGGGCTCCGAATTCACGCGGCGGGCGGGTCGCTGTCCAGCGAGACGGTGGGAGCCGAGGATCGGGACGTCGGCGAGGTGGGAATCCAGGCCAGCGTGGCCCCGGTGCGGTGGCTCGCGATCCTCGGAGGCGTGACGTCGCGGACGTATACAACCGCGATCGCGCGGCAGCGTTGGACCGCGGTGGATCTCGGGGCCGAGGCGCGCCTCGACTTCGCCACCAGCCCGGTGCGCGGGGTGCTGCGCGCCGGCCTGCTCCCCGTCGTCTCCGTAAATGGTCTGCCTGGGCCCGACGTCGGACTCACCGCGGCGGCAGGGATCGAATACCGCCGCGGGCCGGTCACCGGTGGGCTGTTCTACGGCCTCGAGCGCTACGACTTTCCAGACCAGGGGGCGGGGCGTCGCCTGGAACAGGTGAGCACACTGACGTTCCGGTTCACGGTGCGCCGCGGCAGGCGCGCCGCACAGCAATGACCCAAGTTAGTCCTGCGGAGTAGGTCGGTCCTTTCCCGTTCTATCGGCAGCGCACACTAAAGTACGGACGCCGAGTCGACCCTCGGCGTCCGTACGATTCTCATCTCTACGCGCTGGCCTTTACGGGCGCGTCGGGTGAGACGGCGTCGTCGGTCGGACGGCGGGACGCCCGCTGTTGGCTGGCACGCCGAGCGGTCGGCCCGCAGTGTTCAGGGCGCGTCCGACATCGCCGGGCTTGTGGCCAGCGGCGATCAAACGCCCTGCCTCACCGGGCATCTCGACCAAATTCGCATCACTCGCGCGGGCCGTGAGACGAGCGAGGACTGCCTTGAGCGCATCATCCGACGGAAGCCCGCGGTTCACGAGCGCCCCGATCACCGCAAGCGGGACTGCGAGTGAACGCCCCGACGGCGCGGAGGAAGCCAGGGTACTGATGGCGGCGCCGTCGACCCCGAGCTCCTTCGCAGTCGCTGCGGCCTCGATCTCGCTTACATCGGGAGTGCGTCCCGCGTGCTGAAGCGCATCGCGCCCCCCAGCCAAGTCCGAAGCGAAGGACTGGGCAGCGCCCGAGACCTCGCTCCCGCTCCGGCCAGCTGCGTTCGCCTCCAACGCCCGATTGGCGACCGCCTGACCGGGGAGGCCGTGGCTCGTCGCGTTGGTTACGATCGCGATGACCTTGTCGGCGACGTCAGCGGGAAGCACCGCGCGTAGGCGGTCGACCGGGTTCTGCTGCTGAGCGGCGAGCAGCCCAGGCACGATCGCCAGGACCGAAAGCAACTTGAGCGTCCGCATAATGCATGTCCTCCGTTGAGGCCTAGAGTTGACGGCTACGGGTGAACACTCGCCGACTCACCGTTCGGTCACTTACGGGACGACGAGCAGGCTGGTCTTCCCTCCGAAGCCGTCGTCCACGGCGGCGCTTCCTTCGGGAGCGATCCATCGTTGTCCATCGACGACGAGGTTGAAGCGGTGCACGCCTGGCTCCAACCTCACCCGCACGACCCACCGACCGTCCGCGGCACGTTGCAGCGGCACCGCCTGCCAGCCCGTCCAGTCGCCGACGAGATCCACGCGCGAGGCGCCGGGGACGGCGAACCGCAGCTCGCTTGCGCCCCGGGCCGCCGCATACAGCGCGTGACCGGTGGACGCGGGCGCCCACGTGGGGGGGCGATGTCGGGACAGCCTGATCGCCGCAGACAGGTAACTCCCCTTCGGGAGCGTCTGGAGGAGATCGGATGGGTACGTCCCCGCACCGAGAACGAGCGCCACTTGTGGCGTGAACCACACCGCCAGCGTGCCTCCTCCCCAAGCGGTGTTTGGGATCGCGGCGGCGCTGGGTGCGCGTCGTCCTCCGAGGTAGGCCGTGAGGTCAACCCGGCCGATCGAGGTCGATGCCCGGCCCTGAGCCTCGTTAAACCAGTAGCCTTCGAGCCGATACGGCATCCATGCCACCGAGAGGTTCCAGGCCTGGCGCCGGCCCCACACGCCCGCCGTCGGCCCGAGCGCGGATGTAATCCCCGTGCTACTCGACGTCCACCCAGTGACAGCGGTGCCGCCGGCCCAGAACCCCGCGGAGCGCCCGACGACGTGCAGCCGGAGTTCGCCACGTGAGGCCGCGGCGCGGTAGCCGCCCGAGTGCACGCTGCCGTCCACCGCCCCGACCACTTCCGTCCGGAAGCGGCTCGCTTCTCCGGCTGGCGCGAACAGCACAGAGAGGTCGCCGTGCCCTTGCGAGGTCCATTGGCTCGCCGCGAATTCCGCGAACGCGCCGCCGAGCGTGGCGTAGGCGGCACGCCGCTGCCATGCGAGCAACGGGGCAATGGAGGCTGATCTCACGTACCCCGTGGTGTCGTACGCCACGGAGTTACCACCCATATCCAGCTGCCACTGCTGCGCAGCGGTGGGCTGCGGGAGCACGAGGAAGCACCCGCCGAGGGCGAGCGCGGCGGTGAGTCTGTCAAGTTGCATAGGTCTCTGCTCTAGGGGCGGCCCGGCACGTTCGGGTGGGGCTTGGGCGGCGTTCCGCCCGGCGGCGTCAGCGGCCGGAGGGACAGAGGCAGGGCGTTGCGGAGCGCGTCCATCGGAGGCGCGCCGAGGCGCAAACCCACGTCCATCCGCGATGGGACGTCGGCGATTTGCGACGCCGGCACGCCCGCGGCCAGGAGTTGCTCGATCACACCGCGGGCTTGATCAGCGGGAATGCCCCGCTGCACCAAGTCTCCCAGTACGGCGAAGGCGACGACGAGACCGGTCGTCGACGGCGCGTGCCTGCGCAGGGTGGCGAGCTCCGTCGCTGGAGCGCCGCGATGGCGCGCGTCCGCGGCAGCAATCGTCTCGCCATCGCTCAGCACCGCGCCCGGCGCCGCCGATCGCAAGAGTTCCCGCACATCGCGCAGCTCCGCCGCGAGCTGACGGACCGCGGCGACGATCCGCATCGCCGGAACATGTTTCGCCGCGCCCTCGAGCGCCTTGTCCTCCAGCGCCTGCGCGGGAAGGGAGTCCCCCCGCGCGGAATCGAGGATCGGTCGCAGGGCCGCGAGCATCTGGGCGTCGAGCCGCTGTTCGAGGAGCGCGCGGCCCTGCGCCACCAACGTGGTTGCTGCAAACGGGCCGAGCAGCGCTGCAACGAGGAGCCGGCGCACGCGTCAGCTCACCTTCTGCGCGGGCACGAGGAGCACGCTGTTCCGTTGTCCGAACCCGTCATCGACCTGCGACGCCACATTGGGGTCCGGACGCCAGTCCTTTCCGTCAACGATGAAGATGTAGTGGTGCAAGCCGGGCGGGACGGCGATCTCGGCTGCCCAAAGCCCGCCCTCGCGCGCACTCTGCAGCGGGATCCCCTTGGGATCCCAATGGACCCAGTCGCCCGTGATCGCCACCTGCTGCGCGCCAGGCGCGAGGAAGACGAACCGTATCGGAACGGCGATGGCAGGTCCGGAGGCGCTGGGCGCGCTCGGTCTCGTCGACGGCCAGAGCCAGACCGTGGCGATCACAGCGACAGCAGCGAGTGCGCCCGCCAATGGACTCAGCCGTGGCGCCGTCGCCCAGATCCAGGCCCGCCGCCAGAGAGGGTCCGGAGCGGCCCGCACCCGAGCCATCACTCGCGCCCGGACCCACGGGGGCAGCGTCACTCGCTCGCGTCCCAGAGCCTCAACGATCCGCTC
>JBGPIJ010000248.1:0-4307 GCA_041484865.1 Gemmatimonadota bacterium | reverse complement strand
CGCGTCGGCCCAGGCCATGAGCTTCGCGTAGTGCGCGCCGCTCGTCGGCAGCACCAGCTTGACCGCGCCGAGCAGGACGCGCCCCGTTGTCCCGTCGACCGTGATGCGCTGCCCGCGCTTCACCACGCGGCCGTTGGAGCGGAACCGCCCGGCGTGCGGGTCCACGTCCATGCCGGTGGCGCCCACCACGCACGTCTTCCCCATGCCACGGGCGACGATCGCCGCGTGACTCGTTATCCCGCCCCGCGCGGTGAGAATCGCCTGGGCGGCGACCATGCCGTGGAAGTCATCGGGGCTCGTCTCGGGTCGAACCAGGATGACCTTGTGCCCCTTGTGGGCGAGCCGCTCCGCCTCGTCGGCGTCGAACACGACCTCGCCGATCGCGGCGCCGGGGGAGGCCGGAAGACCGCGCGCGACGACGATCGCCTTGGCCTTCGGGTCCACGGTGGGATGGAAGACCTGGTCCAGGTCCTGCGGCGGCACGCGCTGCACCGCTTCGTCTTCCGTGATCAGGCGCTCGCGAACCATCTCGACGGCGATGCGGATGGCGGCGAGCCCAGTGCGCTGCGCGCGTCGCGTCTGGAGCACGTACAGCTCGCCGTGCTCGAAGGTGAACTCGATATCCTGCACGTCCCGGAAGTGGCGCTCGAGCTTCTTCGCCACGCGCTCGAGGCGGGTGTACACGGGCGCGAGCTTGCCCCGCTTGAGCCGCGCGAGCGGCTCCGGCGTCCGCGCACCCGAGACCACGTCCTCTCCCTGTGCGTTCGTGAGGACGTCGCCGTTCAGCCGCTTTTCGCCGGTGCTGCAATTCCGCGTGAACGCCACGCCCGTTCCCGAGTCGTCACCCAGGTTGCCGTATACCATGGCGACCACGTTCACCGCCGTACCGATGTCATCGGGAATGCCGTGCACGCGGCGGTAATCGATGGAGCGGCGGGTGCGCCAGCTCTTGAACACCGCCTCGATCGCGCCCCACAGCTGCTCCCGCGGGTCGTCGGGGAAGGGCTTCCCGGTTCGCGCCTGGATCAGCTCCTTGAACTCCCGGACCACGGCCTCCAGGTCCTCGGGCGGGAGATCGATGTCCCGCTCGAGTCGCCGGCGGCGCTTCGCCTCAGCGAGCACTTCCTCGAACGGCTCCCTGCCGAGATCGAAGACTACGTCACCGTACATCTGCACGAACCGGCGATACGAGTCGTAGGCGAAGCGCGGGTTGCGGGAGACGGCGATGAGGCCGCGCACCGTGACGTCGTTCAGGCCGAGGTTGAGAATCGTCTCCATCATCCCAGGCATCGAGACGGCCGCCCCGGAGCGCAC
The DNA here is from genome assembly GCA_041484865.1 of Gemmatimonadota bacterium. Classification (GTDB taxonomy): domain Bacteria; phylum Gemmatimonadota; class Gemmatimonadetes; order Gemmatimonadales; family GWC2-71-9; genus AG25. The sequence continues at coordinate 2,993 of JBGPIJ010000248.1, read as the reverse complement.
GGACACGAGCAGCGGGTTCTCCGCGCCGCCGAACGTCTTCTTGGTGGCCTGTTCGAGGTCTTTGAGGTGTCGGGCTACTTCGTCGGGGAGGTCATCGGGGAAAGTGCCGGCTTCGAGATAGCGGTTACACAGCCGGGCCGAGATCGTGAAGCCCGGCGGGAGCGGGAGGCCCAGGTTCGCCATCTCGGCGAGGCCGGCTCCTTTGCCGCCCAGGACGTCCCGCATGGCGGCGGAGCCATCTGCTCGACCCTTCCTGAATGCGTAGACCCATCGTTCCAGCGACGGCACGACGCGTAGCTACGTGACGGCGGCGAGCAGCGGCGCGTCGTTGCGCGCGCGCTCCAGTTCGTCCGGGATCTCGGTCGGGTAATCGCCCGAGAAGCAGGCGTGGCAGAACTCCTCCTGATTCCCGCCCGCCGCCCGCAGCATCCCGTCGAGGGACAGGTATCCCAGGGTGTCCACGCCCAGGTGCTGGCGAATTTCCTCGACGGTGTGGTTCGACCCGATCAGCTCCCGCTTGGTCGGCGTGTCGATGCCGTAGTAACAGGGACCGGTGATGGGAGGCGACGCGACGCGGAGATGCACTTCCTTCGCGCCGGCCTGGCGGATCAGATGCACCAGCGCCCGGCTGGTCGTGCCGCGCACGATCGAATCGTCCACGACCACGACCTTCTTCCCCTCGATCACCTCGCGCACGGGGTTGAACTTGATCTTCACCTTGGCGGTGCGCCCCGCCGGCACCGGCTGGATGAAGGTGCGGCCTACGTAGTGATTGCGGATGAGCGCGTGCTCGAGCTTGAGCCCGGACACCTCCGAGAACCCGAGCGCCATCGCGTTGGACGAATCGGGCACCGAGAAGACGCAGTCGCCTCCCGGGGCGGGGTGCTCGCGCGCCACCTCCCGGCCGAGCTCGCGGCGCACCCGGTCCACCGAGCGGTGGAAGATGGTGCTGTCGGGGCGCGAGAACTACCCGAGCTCGAAGATGCAGCGCCGGTGCGGCTTCGGGGGCAGGGACGGGAGCTGATCGAGCTCGGTGTCGTGGATGCGGAGTACTTCACCGGGCTCGATCTCACGCACCGCCGTCGCGCCCATGATGTCGAGCGCGCAGGTCTCGGAGGCGACCACCCAGCCTTTCCCCAGGCGACCGAGCCACAACGGCCGGAAGCCGCGCGGATCCACGATCGCGTACAGCGTGCGCCCAATCGTGATCACCAGCGAGTACGCGCCTTCCACGCGCTCCAGGGCATCGAGCAGCTGATCCTCGGGCTCGCGCGCCTCGGAACGGGCGATGAGGTGGATCAGCACCTCGCTATCGGAGGAGCTCTGGAAGATCGAGCCCTTGGCGACGAGATCGGAGCGGAGCTGGACGGCATTGGTGAGATTGCCGTTGTGCGCGAGGGCGAGCGGCCCCTCGCGGTAGCGCGCCAGGATCGGCTGCGCGTTGGCGAGCACCGACGTCCCCGCTGTCGAGTAGCGGGTGTGGCCGATCGCGACGTCCCCGGTCAGGCCCGCGAGCACCTGCTCGGTGAACATGTCCGAGACGAGCCCCATCCCGCGATGGGAGCGGGCGATGCCTTCGCCGTCCACGGTGACGATGCCCGCCGACTCCTGCCCGCGGTGCTGGAGGCTATACAGCCCCAGGTACACCTGCCGGGCCGCGTCGGGAACGCCCGTAATGCCGATGATGCCGCACATGCGTGTCGTCAGTCTCCCATGTAGCGGGGAATCGCACCGAAATATACCTCGCGCAGCCGCTCGACGGAGTGCTCGATCACGGCTTCCGGGAGCCGGATGCGCACCATGCCGCCGCGCTCCCCGACGGTGCCCGCGCGGCGCACCGGGACGCCCAGCTCCTGTCCCAACGCCACGGCGCCCGCTGCGCGTTCCGGCGGGCAGGTGACGACGGCCCGGCCGTGCGATTCGCTGAACAGCAGCTCAACCGCCGTGAGTGGCGTATGGGCGGTGAGTGGTGCGTGGTGCGTGGTCAGGTCGATCTCCAGGCCGAAGCCGGTGTCCTCGTATGGGCCACCCATGGCGACCTCCGCGAGGGCCACGCCGAGTCCGCCCTGTGAGCAGTCGTGCGCCGAGCGGAACACGCCCCGCTCCGCGCCCGCCACGAGAAACTCCACGAGCCGCCCCTCCACCGCGAGATCGACCCGCGGCGGTGCGCCGCCGACGAACCCGTGCAGCGCTTCCCACAGCACCGACCCGCCCAGCTCGGCCCGCGTGTCGCCGAGCACGAACACCACGTCCCCCGCGGCCCGCGCGTGACTCGGCACGGCGCGCTCCACGCGCGACAGCACGCCCAGCATGCCGATGACCGGCGTCGGGTCCACCCCGCCGGCCGGACTCTCGTTGTAGAACGAGACGTTGCCGCCCGTGACCGGCGTGTCGAGCGCGCGGCAGGCCTCGGCGATGCCGCGGCACGCCTCGCGGAACTGATAGAACACGGCGGGACGCTCGGGATTGCCGAAGTTGAGGCAGTTCGTGATGCCGAGGGGGCGCGCCCCGGAGCACGCGACGTTGCGCGCCGCCTCGGCGACGACGGCCTTGCCGCCCTCGTACGGATCGAGCAGCACAAAGCGCGCGTTGCCGTCCGTCTTCACGGCGAGCCCGAATTCCGTATCGGGCACGCGAATCACCGCCGCGTCACCGCCCGGCCCGATCACCGTGCTCGCCTGGACCGTGGAGTCGTATTGCTCGTAGACCCAACGTTTGGAGGCGATCGGGGGGTGGTCGAGGAGTCGGAGCAGAATTTCGCCGGGGGGGGGAACGGGGACGTGGACTGTGGGACGCGACCGTCGCAGCTCTGCGATCCGTGGATCTTCCTCGGCCGGCGGATCGTAGATCGGGCAGTCGTCCACGAGCTGCCGGCCCGGAATCTCGACCACCACTTGATCCCCCCACGTGGCGCGGTAGATCCCGTCAGCCGTCACGCGGCCGATCGCCGTCGCGTCGAGCTCCCACTTCGCGGCGATCGCCTGGACCTGCGG
>JBGPIJ010000247.1:0-4334 GCA_041484865.1 Gemmatimonadota bacterium | reverse complement strand
TGCTCGCCCGGAGCGGCGTGGTGCGAGTATGGTCGGAGCGGCATCGGGCTCCAATGCACGGGCGAAGTCGGTCGCTGTGGCGAACCGGTCGGCCGGCGCCTTGGCGAGCGCCGTCGTGACCGCCTGCTCCACGCCCGCAGGCACGGTGTCCCGAACGGTGCGCACGTGCGGAATCGGTTCGCTCAGCCGCTTCGCCAGGATCGCCTGGGCGCTGGGACCGGTATAGGGGGGCTCCCCGGCCAGCATCTCGTACACCACGCAGGCCAGGGAGTAGATATCCGCCCGGCCGTCCAGCGCCGGGCTCCCGCTCGCCTGCTCCGGACTCATGTACGCGGGCGTGCCGATCACCAGTCCGGTCTCGGTGAGCCGGTCGGACCCCGCCGCCGCGAGCGCGCGCGCGATGCCGAAGTCCGTCACCAGGGCATGGCCCACCGCCAGCAGGATGTTCTCCGGCTTGATGTCGCGATGCACGACGCCGTGGGCGTGGGCGTACGCCAGCGCGTCGGCGACCGCGCGGGCGATCTGGAGCGCGTCGGCGAGGGGGAGCTGCCCGTCCCGCTGCAGACGGGCCCGGAGCGATTCCCCCTCCACGTAGGGCATCACGTAGTAGAGGGTGCTCTCACACTCGCCGGATTCATAGACCGGCACGATGTTGGGGTGTTGTAGCTGCGCCGCGAGCTGGATCTCGCGGCTGAAGCGCTCGGCGCCCACCACCGACGCCAGCTCAGGGCGGATCAGTTTGAGCGCCACCTGACGGTGGTGCCGGAGGTCTCGAGCGAGGAGGACGAGGCCCATGCCGCCGCGTCCGAGTTCGCGCTCGAATGCAAAGCGGTCCCGCAGGGCGTCAGACAGCGCCAGAGGCGCGACAGCCACCGGGGGTACCTGCGTGGGTGGAGGTGCATCTCCAATGTGCAACCCTAGCCCCGGGAGGGCCAGTAGTGCCGCGCCGGCCACAGGTTCGCCCGATCGTGGTGCGGGCGACAGATTCCTCGGTGCCGGCCATATGCTTGACGCTTCCACGAGGACCCTAGGATATCCGTGCTGCAGACTCTCGAACTGACGTGCTTCGGCGCACCGACGGCGCGGCTCGGCGACCGCGCGCCGCCGGGTGATGTGCTGTGGCGGAAACATCTGGCGCTTCTGGTCTACTTGGCGCTGTCGCCCGGTAGTTCCCGCTCGAGAAATCAGGTCCTCAGCGTGCTCTGGCCCGAGAAAGACGAGGCTCATGCCCGCCATTCCCTGAACGAGGCGCTGCGCCGCCTGAGAATCAGTCTGGGACCGGGCCGGCTGCAGTCCGAGCGCGAATCCATCAGCCTCAACTCCCAGGGGCTGGACGTGGACGCCGTGCGATTCCGGGCGCTGGCCGGCCGCAACCCCGCCGAGGCTATCGCCCTGTTGCGCGGTGACTTCCTGGAAGGATTCGTGGTCGAGGACGCGCCCGAGTTCGAGGAGTGGGCTGCCGGGGAACGCGCCCGCTTCCGAGCGGCGGGGGCTCAAGCGCTCGTGGCTCACGGCGAGGGGCTCCTCGGCGCCGGCCGCGTCGCTGCGGCTGGCGAGGCTGCGACGCGAGCCCTCGGGCTCGAGCCGTATGCCGAGCCCGCTTGCCGCCTCGGGATGCGCGCGGCTGCACTCAGTCGCGATGCGGCCGGCGGCCTCAGATGGTACCACGCATTCGCCGAGCGGCTGCACCAGATCGGCGAGCGGCCGAGCCGGGAGCTGTCCGAACTGGCCGTCCGCATCCGGAGCGGACGGTGGCAGCAGAGCGAAGGACCGATCCCCATCGACGAGCCGCTGCTGGTGGGTCGACCGGCAGCTTTGGGCCGGATCGCGGAGACAGTGGCCGAGGGGCTGGCCCACGGGCCGCGCACGCTACTCATCACCGGCGCCTTCGGCATGGGAAAGACACGGCTCCTCAGGTACTGCCTCGAGCGCCTTGCCCTGGAAGGGGCCGTCACCTCGCGGGCCCGACCGCTCGAGAGCGACCAGGATACGCCGTGGAGCACGCTGCGGACGCTCATGCGCGCCGGGCTGCTCACCGCACCGGGGCTGCCGGGTGCCAATCCCCATGCCTTGGGCGTGCTCGCCGCGCTCGTGCCGGAGCTCGCGACCCGCTTCGAGCCGTGCCAGCCGCAGGATCGCGCCGAGGTGGCCGCGGCACTTGCCTCCCTGCTTCGTGCGCTAGCCGAGGAAGCGCCGGTCGCCGTGGGAATTGACGAAGCCGAACTCTGTGATGGTGCCTCCTTGGGCGTTGTGAGCGCAGCGATCGAGCAGTTGCGGGCGCTCCCGGTTGTGCTCGTCGTGGCGTCCGCGCCCCGTGAACAGCGCGTGCCCCCCGAGTTCCTCCGGCTCCAGCAGGAAATCGGCAGAGGGATCCCCGGGACCGCTGTCCAGCTCGACCCGCTCGCCGTGGATGACCTCAGCGAACTAGTGGCGACGCTTGCCCCTTGGTGTTCAGACGAGGCTGAGCGAGGTCGCCTGACGCGCCGTGTCGCGTTCGAGACGGGCGGTAACCCGTTCCTCGCGATCACGCTGCTCCGCGCGCTCCACGACGTCGCACTGCTTCGCGAAGACGCCCTTGCCTGGCCGCCGCCCGGAGCCACTCTCGACAGCCCGCTGCCGATGACCGCGCCGGACCTGGTGCGGCGGGTGATCTTGGCGCGTCTGGTCCAGCTCGACCCGGTAACCAAAGGCGTGATCACGGCCGCCAGTATCGGGGCCGTGGCGCTTGACCTTGCGCTCATCGGCGGGCTCACTGGGGTCACCGGCGCGAGCCTCGACGACAGCCTGGGCGTCTTGGAACGGCAACGATTCCTCGTCTTCGACGCCGGGCGGTACGCATTCGCCGCGCCCCTTGTCCAGCACGTGGTGCGGAGCGAAGGGCTGACGCCAGGCCAGGCGCAGCGGCTGCGAGCACGGGCGATTGACATCCTGGCCGCGCGTCGGGATCTCGAGTCCCGCGTACTCCGTGCGGAACTCTCCGCCCGCGCTACACCGGGACCGCAGGCGTTCAACGAGGCGGCAGCGGTAGCGCGGGAGGCGCTTGCAGAGCAAAGTCCGCGTATTGCGCGGCGCGCGATTCGGGCTGCCGAGCGTGCCGTCGCGTCCGTGGCGGCGTTCGACCGCCGGCAACTCGACGATCTGCGAGCCTTATGCCTGGGGTGAGCAGGCGGAGGGGGCCGCATCGGCTCGACGCTGCCCCCAACCCTGCTTCAACCGGCCCTTTCACTGAGTTTCACTGGTGCGGGTTCACGCAGCCGCCGCCGTTCGGCAGGCAGTGTCCGTGCGGTCGGTCGTCCCCGAGCCCGCTCGGGCCCCCGAGCCCGCCCGGGCCCCCGGGCCCGACCTGGATCGGAGGGTCGCTCGGACCGGTCGTGCCGGTACAGGCCGCTAGGCCCAAGAATCCGCTCAGAATGAGCATGCGCGTGATCGACATCGTCGCCTCCTTCGGCTGGCCCGCCGCATGGTGGGCTGGGTGCTGCTGGCTAGAGTGCTGCTGGGTAGATCAGGCTTCCTACCCAGCGCAGCCGACGATACGACGGGGCGCGCAAGCGGCAGACAATTCGGGGAGGCGAGCAGTCAACTGCTGCCTGCAGGCGTGGCCCGTCGTCGGGCGCGAGGTCATCATGGCGGCGCGCCCGACCGGACTCGATCCGTGAGAACGGGTGCCAGGCTCGCGTGGCTTAGATAGTCGTGTGAGCGACCGGTGGTCGGGGGCGTGGTTCTGTCAATGCGTCGTTATGGGGTTCAGATTGACGAGGGCTATGCTATGGCAATGACGAAGGCGGAAATCGCCCGGGAAGCCCGGAAGAAAGCCGCGGACCTTAAGCGCGCCAAGGATGACATCTGACGTGCTCAAGGCTGATGGCAGCTTCTCGGGTGCTGCCGCCTAGCCCGCGCATGCCGCTTCCTCGATCAGCTCGGCCGGCTCGCGAAGCACGGCGTCAGCGTGGTCTTCCACAACACGCTCGCGTCGAGCGAATACGGGTTGCTCGATCAGAGCACGTTCCTACCGCGCCCGAACTATTTGGCGGCGGTACCCAAGCAGAGTACCTAACGCCACTCACCCGCCGTCTCGGACTCAGAGCCAGGCCGGGAGGGCGGGCGAGTGCGGGTCGGCTTGCGGCCCGGGCCATATGAGGCATCTTATCGCGAGCCCTTCGCGGGCCCCTCAGCCTTCCACCGGAGAGTCAAATGGACCTCACCACGATCCTCACCCAATTGATTGCCGGCGCGGTCGGCGGCAATGCGGCAGGCTTGCTGAACAAGGCAAAGAGCCTGGGACCTCTGCTGAACACGGTCCTGGGGATCATCGGCGGCGTCGGGGGAGGCCAACT
>JBGPIJ010000246.1:0-4403 GCA_041484865.1 Gemmatimonadota bacterium | reverse complement strand
GGGCGCGGGCTTCGCCATCATGGAGATCCTGAGCCCGGTGACGACGTGCACCAATTGCACGCTCGCAGAGGCCCAGATCCTCCAGAATGAAGCCGACGCGGCGGGCACCAAGGCCTTCTTCTGGCTGATGGGGGGCCTCGAAGCGCGGCAGGGTCGGCTGACGCTCTTCGGCCATTACATCTTCACGTCGGCGCCGTCGGGATTCTTGATTCACGGCAATACACACACGTTCCAGGGCGGCCTGCGCTACAGCCTGGGCACCGCCAAGGAAGAGGTCACCGACTAGCACCGGCGCGCCGCGACACCCAGGGCGAGTCGGCGAGGATGTAGCGGAGCGGCCAGTCGCGCGCCCGTGTGATCCCGATGCGGGGCGTGGCGAGAATGTGGCGGCGTAGTCGCGGCGCGGCTCGTAGAATCCGCACGGGACCGCGCTGCAAATCCGTCCCGTTCCAACGGCCGTTGATCGCCAGCGCCGCACACAGACGCGCTGGCCCGGCGCACAGCACCGGATCCGGCACATCCCCACGGCGGCGGCGCATCGTCGCGAGTCCACTGAGCGGCTCGATCGCCCGGATCAGGACCGCGGCGGGATACCCCTCCCGTCCGGTCACCGCGTTCAAACACCAATGCATGCCATACGTGAAATGGATGTACGCGGTGCCCGGCGGCCCGTACAGGCAATGGGTGCGGGCTGTGTGGCGGTCGCCGTAGGCATGGCACGCGGGATCGTGCGGACCGACGTAGGCCTCGGTCTCGACGATGCGACCTACCGTGCGGCGGCCGCCGATCGTGCTCACGAGCAGGTGCCCTAAAAGGCAACGCGCGACCACTTCAGCCGGTCGCGCGTAGAACGCAGGAACGAGCGAGCGCCCCGTGAGGCTCACTCGCCGCCGGTTAGCCCGCGCTTCACCTTGGACCAGAAGGACTCGCCTTCCGGCTCCTCCCGCGCCTTGGGCTCGGAGGCCACGACTGGTGGGGGAGGGGGGGACATCCGCTCGGGTCTCGGCATCTCGCGCTCGCGCGGCTCGATCCGCTCGGTGCTCCCGGACGTTTCGTTCGGCCGGCGCGACCGTCCTCCACGTCCGCGTCCCCCGCGCCGCGAGCGACGTGCCCCCGGCTCCCGTTCAGCACGCTCACCGCCATCGCGATCGCGGCCGCCCCGCGCCACCCTTCCGCTCGGCTCTCTCGGGGCCCGCGGTTCACTGCGGGGCGCGATCGACGGTTCGCTGCGCGCTTCGAGCGGAGCAGGCTCCGCCGGCATGGCTTCGGATCTCGGCTTGAAGTTGGGATCGATCTCGACGACGCCGATTTTGGGAACACCGGGCGGCGCCACGCGGGATCCGCGCGAGCCGCGCCGGAACCGGGCGCTGCGCGTGGGGACACCTTGGCTCGGCGCGGCGGCCGCGCCGCCGGGTTCCCGGCTCACGGCCGGAGGTTCCTCGGCATCGCCAGCCGCCTCCGCATGATTCTCGGGCGGGGGTGATCCCGGTTCGACGGCGTGCAGCCGGACGGCGTAGGCTCCGTCCTCCTCCTGGGACAGATCGATGATCTGCGCATCCTGCGCCTGCCGCAGCAGGTTGGGGAAGCGATCGGGTTCGAGCGGCCCCGCGGCAGCGCCGCTGATGTCGACCATCGCGTCGCGCACCTGCTCGGCGTCGACCGGGCGCTCTTCCGCACCGAGCCGGCCGAGCGCCTGCTTCAGCAGTCCGAACGCGTCACCGAGGGAGAACCCACCGCTCCCCCCGCCGGCCCCACTGCCCCGTCGGCCACGGCCGTCGCCCCGCCCCTCGCGGGCGGGGGGCGCTTCGGCCTCTCGCGCGCTTGACGCGCGCGCCGTGGGTTGAGCCGCGGCGCCGGCGACTTCGGGGCCGAGCGCGATCTCGAACTGCCCGTTGTCTCGCTTGGTCAGCGCGACGAGACCGCGATGGGCCGCTTCCGCGACGAACTTGCTGAATCGCGAGAAGCCGCTGTCCTTTTCGTCGAACGACGGATCAATTTCCTGCATCACCTGCTTGAGCCGATCGGAGCGCATCACGTCGTTGTGAGCGGTCATTTGCTTCACCGCTTCGACGACCAGCTCCCAGGGATCCCGGTGCTCGTAGGTGACTTCCGACTCCTTCGTGAAGCCCGCGAGCTCGTTGTAGGAGTAGTACTCGTCGCAGTTCTGGATCAACAGGTCGCTCGACGATTCGCGGATCCCGACGCCGATGATGTACTTGCCGTATTCCTTGAGCTTGAGCACCAGCGAAGAAAAGTCGCTGTCACCCGAGAGCAGAATGAACGTCCCGATTTCCGGACGCGTGAATACCAGCTCGAGCGCGTCGATTGCGAGTCGGATGTCCGTGGCATTCTTCTTGTTCGCGCCGTACGCCGGCGCGAAGATCAGATCGATGGACGATTCCGAGAGCGGTACGATGTATTGCGGATAGCGACGCCAGTCCGCGTACGCGCGCTGCACGGCGACCTTGCCGCGGATGATCTCCGACTGGAGCAGGCGTTTCAGCTCCGTCTGGAGATCCGAGCGAATCGCCATCGTGACATTGTCGAAGTCGATCAGGAGCGCGGCGTTGGGAGCGTGGAGAGGAGGTTCTTTGTGGGGCGGCCGTAAGAGATGGCCTTGCGGCTGTGGCATCATGTGTTCAGGCTCGATTCCCGCCACGCGAACTCGACTCGACCCCGCTCCCCCGGCGCGAAGGTATCGCGCGACGCTGGCGAACGGAGCCCGTCAATTCGGGCAGGTTGTAGGCGGCGACCGCTGCGCGTGGTAACGCGTTCAATAACTGTCGCCCGTCGTGGTATGTGCGGCAGGATCACTGCAGGTGGGATCCCGACTTCACCCGGCGCGCCCGCAACGGTGCCGCGGCGCCTATGCCACGGCCGCCAAGCGCAGCCGGATGCTCGACTCTCACCTGCATTCCCGCAGGTTTTAGCACTTTGAAACTAAACAACTTGCACGAAGAGCGCTAGTCGCCCAGTACCTTGATGATCAGCCGCTTTCTCCTTTGCCCGTCCCACTCCCCGTAAAACACGCGCTGCCACGGTCCGAGGTCGAGCTTGCCGCCGGTGACCGGCACGATCACCTCGTGCCCGATCGTGAGGCTCCGCAGGTGGGCGGCCGCATTGTCCTCCCCGGTCTCGTTGTGGTGGTAGCGGGCCGGGTCCCAGGGCGCCACGGTGTCCTCCAGCCAATGCAGGATGTCCTGCCACAACCCCGATTCGTGATCATTGACGAACACCGACGCGGTGATGTGCATGGCGCTCACGAGCGCGAATCCCTCCGTGACGCCGCTCTCCGCGACCTGGGCCGCCACGTCCTCGGTGATGTCGATAATCTCCTGCCGCCGCTTCGTGTTGAACCAGAGATAGTGCGTATGGGCCTTCATGGTCTCCCCGTGTCGAATTGTCGCACCCCGCCCCGAGCCCTAGATTGATGCCACAATATGCCGCTTTCGTTCCGCCAGCGGATCTTCGTCGTGCTCGCGGCGCTCACGGCCGTGCCCACCGTGTTCGCAGTGATCGGGTGGTCGTTGGCGGCGCGGGTGACGGCGCCCTCGGCCGGGGCGCGGGCGTCGCTCGAGCAGGTCGCCGCGTCGGCGCGCCGCATGGTGCAGCACACCGATACGACGCGGCTCTCGCCCGACGAGCGAGCGGCGGTGCGCGCCCATCTGGCCGAGATCTCGGCCTCGGTGACGCTGGCGCGCCGCGCCGAGACGTACTTCCGCTACTACACGGGCGGTTTCGTAGCCGTGGTGCTCGTGCTCGGCGCCTTCGTGCTGTTCACGGCGGTCCGCCTCGCCGGGCACCTGTCGCGCCAGCTGTCACGGCCGATCGACGAGCTGGTCGGTTGGACGCGGCTGATCCGCCAACGCCTGCCGCTCCCCGCCGGTCTGCCGTCGCGGGGTGCGGCGGATTTCGAGGCGTTGCGCCAGGCGCTGCGGGAGCTCGCGGGAGCGCTGGACACCGTCCGCGAGCGGGAACTCGAGGCGGAGCGGCTGCGCGCGTTTCGGGAAGTGGCACGGCGCGTGGCGCACGAGATCAAGAACCCGCTCACCTCGATGCGCATCGCCGTCGATCAGCTGGAGCGCGGCGGCCGCCCGGACGAGGCCCGCGCCGCCATCGCGATCGAGGTTCTCGGGGCGGAGACGGACCGCCTCGATCGGCTGGCGCGCGAGTTCGCGGATTTCGGCCGCCTCCCCGAAGGGCCGCAGAGCGAGGTCGACGTCGTGGAGTTGTTGGGAGATCTGGGCCGCACGGCCGTGCCCGACGACGTCGCGGTCACGGTCCGCGCCCGGGGCGGGCGCCGGAGTGTGCTCGCGCACTACGACCCGCTGCGCCGCGCGTTTTCGAATCTGCTGCGCAACGCGGCGGAAGCGATGGAGGGGCACGGGCGGATCGACATCGAG
>JBGPIJ010000245.1:0-4414 GCA_041484865.1 Gemmatimonadota bacterium | reverse complement strand
GGGTGCAGGGGTGAGGTGGCGCACGGGGTCGCCGGAGCTCGACTTCGTGCTGGGCGGCGGCATCGTGCCGGGGTCCGTCGTGCTCGTGGGCGGCGAGCCGGGCATTGGAAAGTCCACGCTGCTCCTGCAATGCGCCGCTCGGCTCGAGCGCGCCGGCGTGCGCACCCTCTATGTGTCGGGAGAGGAATCCGTCGATCAGCTGCGGCTGCGATCCGACCGTCTGGGCGCGGACGCCGGGCAGGTCTACGTGCTCGGCGAAACGCGGCTGGAAGCGATGCTGCACCACGCCGCGGAGCTGCGCGCACAGGTCCTCATCGTCGACTCGATCCAGACGACCTACACCGACGACCTCGAAGGCGCTCCGGGCAACGTCGGACAGGTGCGCGAGTGCGCGGCGCGGCTCATGCGGTTCGCGAAGGAGGCGGGACCCGCGGTGCTGCTCGTGGGTCACGTCACCAAGGGTGGCGGCATCGCGGGACCGCGCACGCTCGAGCACATCGTCGACACCGTGCTCTACTTCGAGGGCGAGAGCACTCTCGACCACCGCATCGTGCGCGCCGTGAAGAACCGCTTCGGCTCGGTGGACGAGATCGGCGTGTTCCGCATGACGGGAACCGGTCTCGAGGCCGTCCCGGACCCCGCGAGCGTGTTTCTCGCGAGTCGGGTGACGGGGGTGTCGGGCTCCGCCGTCACGGCCTTGATGGAAGGCACGCGCCCCATGCTCGTCGAGATCCAGGCCCTCGCCACCAAGCCCGGCTTCGGAACGCCGCAACGGGTGGCGACGGGGCTGGACCAGCGCCGGCTCGCCCTCCTGCTCGCGGTGCTCGAGCGCCGGGGTGGGTTGCCGTTCTCGAACCTCGACGTTTTCGTCAATGTGACGGGGGGCGTACGCCTGCTGGAACCGTCAACCGATCTCGCCGTGGTCGCCGCGCTGGTGTCGAGCTTGCGCGACCAACCCGTGCCCGCCGACGGGCTGTTCCTGGGAGAGGTCGGACTCGGGGGCGAAATCCGGCCGGTGGCGGGAGCGGAACGCCGCCTCATCGAAGCAGGACGCCAGGGCTTCCGGCGCGCGTTCGTGTCGGCACGCTCGCGGGTCACGGCCGAGGGAGTGGAGATCCTTGGGATGAACAGCATCGATGAGCTCGCCCGTCGCCTCGCCGCCTGACGTCGTCGCCATCGTGGTCGCCGCGGGCGCCGGCGTGCGCGCCGGACCCGGGGACCCAAAGCAGTTTCGCTCGATCGACGGGGTTCCCCTCCTGGTCCGCGCCCTGCGCCCCTTCACCTCTCATCCCGACGTCGATCACGTCGTCGTGGCGCTCCCGGCCGCGGTCGCGGCGCGTCCCCCCGAGTGGCTCAGCAGGCTGTGCGGGGAGCGGGTCACACTCGTGGCCGGGGGGGCTACCCGCGCCGACTCGGTGCGGGCCGCCCTCGCCACCATCCCCGCGAGCGCGGCCGTCGTACTCGTGCACGACGCGGCGCGGCCCTTCGTCGATCGCCAGACGGTCGACGCGGTCATCGCCCGCGCCCGAGCGGGGATCGGCGCGGCGGCGGCGGTCCCGGTGAGCGACACGATCAAAGAGGTGGGGGATGGGAATCGCGTCGCCCGCACGGTCGCGCGCGCCCGTCTGTGGCGCGCGCAAACCCCCCAGGGATTCCCGCGCGCCATGCTCGAGCAGGCGTACCGGCGCTTCGAGCCGGGCGACGCTCCCCCCACCGACGACGCGGAGCTGTGCGAGCGGGCCGGATTCCCCGTGGAAGTCGTCGCCGACTCGGTGCACAATCTGAAGGTGACGACGGCGGACGATTTTCGCATTGCCGAGGCGCTGGCGCGTGAGCTGCGGTGAATCCCGTCGCATTCGGGACGGACGACGAGGTCGAGGCGGCGCTCCCCCGCGTCGTGGGCCACCTCAAGGCCGGCGGGCTGCTCGCGTATCCCACGGAGACGGTCTATGGATTGGGGTCGCGCGCCCGGGCCGCCGACGTTCGCGCGCTCGCGCGCCTCAAGGGACGGCGGCCGGACAAGCCGTTCCTCCTGATCGTGAGCGATCGGACGATGGCCGAGGCTCATGGCCTCGCGTTCAACGACGCGGCGAACGCGCTGGCCCGGGCGTTCTGGCCCGGACCGCTGACGCTCGTCCTCTCCGGAGGAAGCGGCCGGCTGCCGGACGAGCTGCGCGGTCCCGAGGGCGGGATCGCCGTCCGCTGGACCTCGCACCGAGGCACCGCCCGGCTGGTCGCCGCGCTGGGCGAGCCCCTCACCTCCACCTCGGCGAATCTCCCGGGCATGCCGCCCGCGCCGGGAGCGGCGGCGATCGTGCACGACTTTCCGGCGGCCGTTGAGAAGGGCGTCTTGCTCGTGCTGGACGGCGGCGTGCTGGGCAATTCCCCGTCGTCCACCGTGGTGGACTGCACCGGGCCCGTCGCGCGGATCATCCGCGCGGGGGCAGTCTCGCAAGCGGAGCTGCGGCGGGCCGCCGGCGGCCTGGCCCCGTGAGATGAAGCGCATTCTGCTCGTGTGCACCGGGAACATCTGCCGCAGCCCGCTCGCGGCCGCCCTCATGAAGCGGGCCTTCGCCGAGCGCGGCGTGGAGGGAATCGAAGTCTCGTCCGCGGGCACCGGGGCCTGGGACGGCGCGCCCGCGTCGGAGGGAGCGTACCTCGTCGGGCTCGAGCAGGAGCTCGATCTCTCCGGCCACCGCGCCCGGTTGCTCACGCGGGACTTGGTCGAGCAGTCGAGCATCATTCTCACGATGGCGCGCCATCACCGCGCTCGCGTGGACGAGCTGGGCGGGGAAGGGCGGGTGTTCGTCCTGGGCGAGTACGCGGGGCGGTCCGGGGAGGCCGCCGAGGTGAGCGATCCGTTCGGCGGCGATCTGGACGTCTACCGCGACACCTGCGCGGAGCTCGCGACGCTCGTCGCCGGCGCGGTGGACCGCATCGTCGCGGAGGCCGACCGTGGAGATCAGCGCTAGCACTCGGCTACTCGCGGTGATCGGCGATCCCGTCGAACACTCTCTCTCTCCCACCATGCACAACGCGGCCTATCGCGCCCTGGGATTGGACGCGGTGTACGTGGCGCTCCGCTGCTCTCCGGCCGCGTTGCCCACGCTGCTCGGCGCCTGCGCGGCCGCCGGCGTGTCGGGCAACATCACCGTCCCGCACAAGGAGGCGGCGGAACGATGCCTCGCGCGCAAAACGGAGCTGTGCGCGCGCGTCGGGGCGTGCAATACGTTCTGGACGGAAGGGGGCGAGTTGGTCGGCGACAACACCGATGTCAGCG
Organism: Gemmatimonadota bacterium; assembly: GCA_041484865.1. GTDB lineage: Bacteria > Gemmatimonadota > Gemmatimonadetes > Gemmatimonadales > GWC2-71-9 > AG25. The sequence continues at coordinate 1,134 of JBGPIJ010000245.1, read as the reverse complement.
GCGTCCTGGCGGCGCTCCGCGGGCTCGGCGTGGGCGACGCGGATCGGTGGCTCGTGATCGGCACCGGGGGCGCGGCCCGGGCCGTCGCCATCGCGGCGGCGCAGGTCCACGCCGAGGTGACGGTGGTCTCGCGCGCTCCGGAGCGCGCTGCGCGGTTCGCGGAATGGGCGCGCAGCCGTGGCGCCAGCGCCCAGCCGGATGGCCCTTCTCCGCATCAGGCCGACGTCGCCATCAACACGACGCCGCTCGGTCTCCAGCCGTCCGACCCCCTGCCGCTCGAGTCCCGGGTGGCACCGCCGCTGCGCGCGGCATTGGACATGGTCTACCGGCCGGCGGAAACCCGCTGGGTGCTCGCACTCCGCGCGGCCGGCGTCACCGCCCAGGACGGCCGCGAAATGCTGCTGCAACAAGGCATCGCGGCATTCGGCCGGTTCTTTCCCGAGACGCCGGCGCCGGTCGACGTCATGCGTGCCGCACTGGCGCGCGCGCTCCGTGCGTAGGGCGCTCGAGCAGCTCCTCTTCCCGGCGGAGTGCCTGCTGTGCCATGCCCTGTTGGGGTTCGATCGCGCTCGAGACGTGATCTGTCCGGTGTGCCGGCATCGCTGGAGACCGGTGGCGCCGCCCTGGTGCGAGCGCTGCGGACAACCCGAGCCGCTGTTCGGAACCTGCCGCACCTGCCACGAGTGGCCGAACGCGCTCCACTACGTGCGATCCGCCGTCTGGCTCGACCCTGCCGCCCGGCGCGCGGTCCATGCCTTCAAGTACGGTGACCTGCCGCGCATCGCGGCCGATCTGACCGCGATGGTCGCGCGCCTCCCCGTTCCCGGCCGCGAGCGGGCCGTGCTGGTACCCGTGCCGCTCGCGCCCGCACGCCTCGCCCACCGGGGGTTCAACCAGAGTGAACGCCTGGCGCGGGCGTTGGCGCGCCAATGGCGCCGTCCGGTCGCCGAGCTGCTCCTGCGGCGGCGAGAGACCCGCACCCAGACGGCGTTGACACCGGCCGCGCGCCTAGCGAATGTGGCGGGGGCTTTTTCAATGCGGAATGCGGAATTCGGAACGCGGAGTCCGGAATCGAGGCCAACGCTTATAGCACATCGAATTCCGAAGTCCGACTTCCGGCTCGATTACGCATTC
>JBGPIJ010000244.1:0-4414 GCA_041484865.1 Gemmatimonadota bacterium | reverse complement strand
GGACCAGATCGCTCCCGGCGACAATGAGCAGGTCATCGAATGCCCACCGGTTCCAAAGCGCGCCGGCATACACGACGACCGCGCATAGAGCGACGGCGGCATACACCCTTTTACTGGTCACGCGACACCTGCAGCAGCGTTACGTCGTCCGGCCCGCGGCGCACCACGCGCAGCCATCCCGGATACGCGCGGCGCAATCGCTCGAGCTCGGTGGCGCCTTGGATCCGGGCGTCCGCCACGAGGATGTGGGTCACGCCCTGGCGCTCGAGATAGGCACGATGCACGGCAGGGGGCGGCTCGAGCACGGTGCGACCCTGGAAGGCGTAGAGCGAGAACGGAACCGCGGCTCGCCGCGTGTACAGCCACACCAGCGGGTCCTGGTCCGTGGCGATGACGGCGGCGCGCGGGAGTGAGTCGAGCACCGGGAGAATTCCCGTGAACGTGACGGAGATCCGATGTCCGGCGAGGGTCCACCACCGCCCTCTGAATCCCCGCACCTCGTACGGCACGTACCCCAGCGCAAGGATCGCGGCGAACGCCAGGACCGCCACGCGAACAAGGCCGTGACCCCAGGCGCGCGCGCGGGTCCAAAGCCCCGCGCCGCCCGCCCCCCACGCGAGTGCGAGCCAGGGAAGGACGGCCCAGAGGAACCGATCGGGAGGGACCGGCCAGCATGCGAGGACCGCCAGGTAGGCGATGAGCGCGATGCCGATGCTCGAGCGGCGGGCGCAGCGCACCAGCCCGTACAGGCCCACGGCGATGGCGGGGATGCCACAAACGAGGTAAACGGTGCGACTCGGGACCCAACCCAGCGTCAGCACCCCGAGGGGACGCGCGAGGTCGCCGAGCGATGTGCCCAGCCCGGCGATACCGGTGCCGCGCAGAACTTCGAAGTACGATCCGTAATCGGGGGCGATCAGTGGGTCCACGTCGCCGTGATGCGCCAGCACCCAGCCACCCCATCCGACCCCGGCGGCCACAAGGGGGGCGGCCGCGAGCCCCACGCGGCGCAGTGCGACGGAGCGCCCGTGAACGCGGGCATCGAGATACACGCGCACGAGGACTGCGAACCCGATCGCGATGCCGATCGAGCGGACGAGAAGCGCGAGGGCCGCCGCGCTCCCGGCAAGCAGGACCGCCACATCCGGGTGCAGCGTCGCCGGCGGCCGGTCGGCGAGCATGATCGCCGTTACGACCAACAGCGCGAAGAGCGGTTCGGAGAGGAGGACCGTGAGCAGGGTGAGGCACGGAATGGCGAGGGCGGCGCACGCCACGATCCCGGCGGCGAGCCACGTGGGCGTTCTCACTCCGACGAGCTCCGTGCGCGCCGCGTGGTAGGCGATCAGCCCCGAAGCCGCGGCGAAGCAGAGCACGTTCAAGAGCTTCCCCGCGAAGGCCGCCGCGGGGACGGAGAGGAACCCGAACAACGGAGCGAGCACCCAGGGGTAGAGCGGCGGATAGTGGACCGCCGCGGGCATGCCGGGAAGGTTCGGGTAAACGTACCCGTGTCCGTGCGCGGTCGCCCACGCGAGACCCGCATACAGGCCGTCGTCGTAGAAGACACCGACCAGATCGTGATTCAGTGTTGCCGCGCCAGCGACGAGCGCGAGGAGCGCGACGCCGGCTCCCGCGCGTGCAGGGGTCAGCGCTTGCGCCAGGCGCCGCGCGGCGCGAACAGGTTGTAGCGCAGTATGTGGAACAGCGCGGCGAATCCGTCGCGCCAGGTGATTTTCTTCCCTTCGGCGTACGTCCGGCCGCTGTACGAGATCGGGATCTCCCAGATGCGGGCACCAGACTGGGCGAGCCGCGCGGTGAGCTCCACCTCGAACCCGAACCGATTCGACGTGAGCGGGAGGCGCTTCAGGAGATCGGCGCGCACCAGCTTGTAACACGTCTCCATATCCGTGAGGTTCACGTTGGTGAGCATATTGGAGAGCAGCGTCAGGAGCCGGTTGCCCACGAGGTGCCAGAAATACAGCACCCGGTGCGGACCGCCCTGGAAGCGCGAGCCGTACACGGCGTCCGCCAGGCCCGCGAGAATTGGCTCGAGCAGCCGGGGCAGCTCCACGGGATCGTATTCGAGGTCGGCATCCTGAGCGACGATGACGTGCCCGGTCGCTTCCGCGATGCCAAGGCGCAGCGCGGCCCCCTTCCCCCGGTTCTCCCGCTGATGCAGCACGCGATCGGCAAGCCCCGCCTCCGCCAACCGGTCGAGGAGGGGGCCGGTTCCATCGGTGGACGCATCGTTTACGGCGATCACCTCGAGCGCGAGCGGAACTTGACGGAGACGGCGGAGCGCCGCCTCGATCGTCTGCGCCTCGTTGTAGGCCGGCATGATGACCGAGAGCACCAGGCCGTTATTCGCCGGGCCTGTCGTCACGCCGGGACCTCGCCGATCGCGATCAGCGACTGCCCGATGCGCCAGGGCAGCAGGCGCTCCAGGCGGAACAGCGGCACGAGGGCGTCATACCAGCGCAGCGCGCCTGACGGGATCAAGCGCCGGCGCAGGACGCGTCCCGTGAACCACCACCCGGGCACGCCCGCCAGATTGAAGTACTCGAGCCGGCGCATACGGAAACCCGCCTCCTCCAGCTTCCCGGACACCTCCCGGGGGGCGTAGCGGCGGAAGTGTCCGAGGCGCTCATCCAAGGCGCCGTACAGCGCGCGGAGGGCCGGCACGAGCAGGACCAGCCGCCCGCCGGGCTGGAGGAGCGAACGCATGGCGCGGAGCGAAGCCCGGTCGTCCTCGATGTGCTCGAGCACGTTCAAGCAGACGACGGTGTCGAGGCGCTCGGCAACGAGGCTCGGCTCGATGGCGGGCAGGCGGAGCTCCGTCACCCGGACCTGCGGATGATCGCGGAACCGCTCGCCCAACCGGGCCAGGTAGTAGGGTTCCGTATCGGTGAGCACCACGCGCTCGCGCTCGGCGAAGAAGGCCGAGAGGTTGCCGATTCCGGCCCCGATCTCGAGGATCCGTTTTCCAATCCAGGGCCGCAGGCGCTCGAACATCCACCGGTTGTAGCGCGGCGCCGTCGCCATGCGCTCGAGGGTGGCGGCGCCGACGACGTCCCCGGGCTCACTCGACGGCATCGCCACCGTAGCGGCTGAGTTTGCGATAGAGAGTCGACGGATCGATGCCGAGGACCTCGGCGGCGCGGGTCTTGTTGCCGCCTTCGCTCTCGAGCACCCACGTGATGTACGCCTGCTCGATGACGTCGAGCGTGGGATTGGCGTGCCGACGCTCGGCGACCAGCGGCTCCGAGCGCCGCTCGGTGACCCTCACCGGGATGTCGGTGACGCCAAGGGTATCACCCTTCGCAACCACGCCGGCCCGCTCGAGCGCGTTCTCGAGCTCGCGCACGTTGCCGGGCCAGTCGTACTTCATGACCGCATCGAGCGCTTCCGGAGACAGGCGCTTGGGGGGCTCGTTCCGCTCCCGGCCGATGCGCTCGAGGAAGGCGTTGACGAAGATCTCGATGTCGTCCCGCCGCTCGCGCAGCGGCGGAAGGTGGATCGCGATCACGTTGAGCCGATAATAGAGATCGCTGCGGAACCGGCCGCGTTTGATGTCGTCCTCGAGATCGCGATTGGTGGCCGCGACGATCCGGACGTCCACCGGAATCGGCTCGGTGCCGCCGACCGGGATCGCTTCCCGCTCCTGGAGCACCCGCAACAGCTTCACCTGGGTGGCGGGGGACATCTCGCCGATTTCGTCGAGGAAGAAGGTCCCGCCGCGCGCCGCGGCGAACAGTCCCTGCTTATCGCGCACGGCGCCGGTGAACGACCCTTTCACGTGCCCGAACAGCTCCGACTCGAGCAGGCTCTCCGGGAGCGCGCCGCAGTTGAGGGACATGAACGGCCCTTCGCTCCGCGCCGACAGCTCGTGCAGGTAGCGCGCGATGACTTCTTTCCCGGTGCCCGACTCGCCCTGGATGAGCACCGTGCTTTCAGTAGGCGCCACCTGCTCGGCGAGCCGCAAGACGTCCTGAAACGGCCGCGATTTGCCCAGCGGCCTCACCACGCTGGAGCGCTCGCGGCGCCGAATTTCCTGCTTCAAATGCTTGTTCTCAGCCTTCAGGCGGCGCACTTCCGCCGCGCGGCGGCACAGGGCCACGATCTCGTCGTTCGAGAACGGCTTCTGGACGTAGTGGAACGCCCCTTCGTTCACCGCCTGGATCGCGCTTTGCAGCGACGCCTGCGCCGTCATCAGGATCACCGGCGTCTCGGGATCCTGCTCCTTCACGGCGGCGAGAATCTCGAGGCCGGTGACCCCGGGCATCTTGATATCGGTGAGCACGATATCGGGAGCCGACGCCTTGAGCTGCTCCATCCCCGCCTTGCCGCCCTGCGCGGTCACCACGTCGAACCCCTCGTTCTTGAGCAGGATGCGCAGGGTGTCGAGGATGCCCTGCTC
>JBGPIJ010000243.1:0-4430 GCA_041484865.1 Gemmatimonadota bacterium | reverse complement strand
CTCCCCTTTGGCTACGAGCTGGTCGCGACGTTCCTCCTGACGGGGGGGCGCGAGTCCGAGGTCCTGGGCCTGGAGATGAACGACGTCTCACTCGATCGCGGCGTGGTGACCTTCCGGCCGAACTCGTGGCGGCGCTTGAAGACCAGCACGTCGCACCGCTCCGTGCCTCTGTGGCCGCAGCTACGGACGATCCTCGAGCGGTATCTCGCCGAGCGACCACCGAGCCAGTTGCTGTTCCCGAGTTACCGAACGGGCGAAGAGGCGATGGTTACGGACTTCCATAAGCTGTTGGACGCCGTCGCGGTGCGAGCCGGCTGGAAGGCGGGTGAGATACGTTCGAAGCGGTTCCGGCACACTTACTGCGCCGTGCGGCTCCAGACGCTCGACCAGGGGGCGCCGGTGAGCGTTTACACGGTGGCGCGGGAGTTGGGCCATGGGGGCGAGTCGATGGTGCGCCGGGTGTACGGCCACCTGGGGCAGGTCCGCCATCGGGCCGAGACCGTGGAGTACCGCGTCGAGCAACACGCTGCTAAGTTGGGGGGTCGCCTAGAAGCGCTGCGCAGCGTAGGATTTGTTACCACCAGTGTTACCACGGGCCTAGACAGCCAGCCTGACGCTGTAAGTCGTTCTACTGCAAGTACGCGGGCGTAATTCAGGGGTAGAATGCCAGCTTCCCAAGCTGGACGTCGCCGGTTCGAATCCGGTCGCCCGCTCTGACCGGTAGGGGAGCGTACAGAGGGCCGTGACCCGACGGGTCGCGGCCCTCGTTGCTTGGCTGGCGTTCTCGGCTCGAGGCGGTGATATTACGACATTCGGAAGTTGCTATGGGAGTTGGAGTTGAGGCTCCTCTCTTCAGAAACTCCTTGAACCTATGGATGAGACGTCGTGATTCGTGTGCAGGCTGTGACGCCGGGGTCACTCGGCGCCGCGCTGGGGCTGACCCCGGGAACGGAGTTGTTCGCGGTGAACGGGCGCCCGCTCGAGGACTTCCTCGACTGGGAGTTCCTGACCGCGGACGACCACTTCATGTTGCACGTGAAGTCGCCCGAGGGCGAGGAGATCGAGTTCGACGTCGAGCGGCCCGAAGGATGGCCCATGGGCGTCACGCTCGAGCCGCCGCGCATCCGCCGCTGCGCGAACCACTGCGATTTCTGCTTCGTGGACGGCAATCCCAAGGAGCTCCGCTCGGCGCTCTACATCCGGGACGATGATTATCGCCTCTCGTTCCGGTACGGGAACTTCGCCACGCTCACGAACCTCAAGCAGTGGGACGTGGCACGCATCGTCGAGTACCGGTTGTCCCCCCTCTATGTGTCCGTACACGCGACCGATCCCGTGGTGCGGCGCTGGCTGCTCCGGAATCCCGAGGCGCCGGAGATCGTGCCGCAGCTCGCGGAGCTGGCGGCGCAGGGGATCCGGTTCCACACGCAGGTGGTGCTGCTGCCGGGCGTGAACGACGCCGCGGTGCTCACGGAAACGCTGTCGGATCTCTACGGGCTCGAGGGCGCGGTTCTGTCGGTGTCGGTCGTGCCGGTGGCGTTGACCGAGTTCAGCAAGCACCACCTCGCGCGACAGCCCACGCAGGAGGAGTGCCGCGATGCGCTCGGGCGGATGGACCGGTTCGCGACGCGGGCGCTCGCGGAGCGCGGGACGCCGTGGTGCTACGGGGCCGACGACCTCTATCTCCAGGCCGGCGAGCCGCTGCCGCCGGCGGCGTGGTACGGGGAGTTCGAGCAGCGGGAGAACGGCGTGGGCGCGGTGCGGTACCTGCAAACGCGCATCGCGGCGGGAGCGCCGGGGCGCGGGCTCGCCGGCAAGCGGATCGGGGTGCTCACCGGTACGGCGATGGCCCCGCTCATGCCGATGGTGCTCGCCGACCTCGAAGCAACGACCGGCGCTCGTTTCGAAGTGCTGGCCCTCGAGAACTCGCTGTTTGGACCCTCGGTGACCACCGCCGGGCTTCTGCCGGGCGCCGCGTTTCAGCGTGCGCTCGGGGCCCGCGGCGACCTCGATCTCGCGTTGCTCCCGGCCGAAGCGGTGAACGACGACGGCCTGTTCATCGACGGGATGCGCGTGGAGGTGGTCAGGGACGGGGCGCCCATGGAGGTGCGAGTGTCCTACGACTTCGCGGACGTGCTCGGCGAAGGCGAAATGGGGAATGCGGAATGCGGCATGAATGAGGGCGCTGCGAACCGTGGATTGGCTGAGGAGTCGGGGGAGGGGCAGGGATGAACGGGACTCCGACCGTCGCGATTGTCGGCCGCCCCAACGTCGGCAAGTCCACGCTGTTCAACCGGCTCGTGGGGCGTCCCGAAGCGATCGTCCACGAGCGTCCCGGCGTGACGCGCGATCGTCACTTCGCGGCCGCCGAATGGAACGGCCGCCGTTTCTGGCTCGTGGATACGGGTGGACTCGTGCCGGAGGCGAGCGATCCGTTGAACCGGGCGATCCGCACGCAGGTCGAGCTCGCGATCGCTGAGAGCGATCTGCTGTTGTTCGTGGTGGACGTCGCCGCCGGGGTCCACCCGGCGGATCTGGAGATCGCCCGGCTGCTGCGCCGCGCGTTGCGGCCGATCATCCTGGTCGCGAACAAGGCGGACGAGCTCCCGGTGGATACGCGGCACCTCGCGTTCTACGAGCTCGGCCTGGGCGATCCGATCCCGGTGTCCGCGGCGGTGGGGAAGAACAGCGGCGACCTGCTCGACCGCGTGGCCGACCTGCTGCCGGACTCGCCCGAAGTCGGCGAGGACACGGCGATTCGCGTCGCCGTCGTCGGCCGGCCCAACGTGGGCAAGTCGAGTCTGTTGAATCGCCTCCTGGGAGAGGACCGGCTGGTCGTGGCGGCGGAGCCGGGCACCACGCGCGACGCGATCGACACGCCGTTCGTGTTCGGCGACCGGACGCTCGTGTTCATCGATACCGCGGGCCTGCGCAAACGCTCCAAGGTGACGGACGACCTCGAGTTCTATTCGACCCTGCGCACGGCGCGCGCCATCGAGCGCGCCGACGTGTGCGTGCTCGTCGTTGACGCCGCGAGCGGGATGCACGTGCAAGACCTGAAAATCGCCAACGAAGCGTGGGAGCGAGGGGCGGGGCTCATCATCGCCGTGAACAAGTGGGACCTGATCGAGGACAAGGAGACCAATACCGCGGTGCGCGGCGAGAAGTTGCTCAAGGAGAGCGCGCCGTTCCTCGAGTTCATCCCGTTTCTGTACGTGTCCGCCAAGGATGGGCAGCGCGTCACCAAGCTGCTCGATCTCATCCTCGCGGTCGCGCTGGAGCGGGACAAGCGCGTCCCCACGGCCGAGGTGAACCGCGTGCTCGCCGAGCTGGTGGACCGTCACCAGCCCCCGCAGCCGGTGGGCCAGTCGGTGCGGCTGCTCTACGCCTCGCAGATCGGCACGGCGCCACCGCGTTTCGCGATCGTGTCGAACCGTCCGGAAGCGATCCCGGAGTCCTACACGCGCTACCTGCTCAACGGCTTTCGGGACGCATGGGAGTTCACCGGAGCGCCCGTCGCGATCAAGTTCCGGCGCCGGCGCGGCCGCGAGGCGGCGTCGTCGTGAGCATCCCGGCGCGGCTCGTCCTCGCCTATTTGGTAGGGGCCATTCCCACGAGCTACATCGCGGGGAAGCTCGGCCGGGGCCTCGATCTGCGCCAGCACGGCAGCCGCAATCTCGGCGCCACGAATGTGTTCCGCGTGCTCGGCTGGAAATACGCCATCCCCGTCGGCTTGATCGACCTGGCAAAGGGCGCACTCCCCGTGGCGTTGCTGGGGCGCTCGCCGGGCGCGCCCGCGTGGCTCCCATTGGCGCTCGGCGTGGCGGCGGTGCTCGGCCACATGTTCTCGCCGTTTGTGGGGTTCCGGGGCGGGAAGGGCGTCGCGACCGCGGGCGGCGTGTTCGTCGCGCTGGCTCCGCTCGCGATCGCGATCTCCGCGGCGATCTGGGGCCTCCTGCTGTGGCTCTCGGGTTATGTATCGCTCTCCTCGCTCGTCGCCAGCGCGACGCTTCCCGTCTGGGTCCGGCTCACCGAGTCGGACGCGCCCTATACGTTCTGGGCCGGGGTCGCACTCGCGTCGCTCATCGTCTTCTCGCACCGCGCCAATATCCGCCGCCTGCTCGCGGGGACCGAGCACAAGTTTCGGACCCGGAAGGGAGTCGCCGCCTGACGCGCATCGCGGTCGTCGGCGCGGGGGCGTGGGGCACGACGCTCGCGGACCTGCTCGCCCGGAAGGGCGATGCGGTGACGATTTGGGCGTACGAGGAGAGCGTGGTGGAGAGCATCAACCGTGCACATGCCAACCCGCTGTTCCTTCCGGGCGCCGTGCTCGCGTCCGCCCTGCGAGCGACGGGCGACGTCCTCGAAGCAGTGCGCAGCGCCGAAATCGTCGTCTCCGCCACGCCGTCTCACGTGCTCCGCCGGGTCAT
>JBGPIJ010000242.1:0-4441 GCA_041484865.1 Gemmatimonadota bacterium | reverse complement strand
GCTTTGACGTCGACCAAAGCCCGGGAGTCGGGGATGAGTACGCCCTGACCATCGGGCTCGAGCTCGGGCGGGCGCGAGACTTGCGGCCGGGCGTCGCCTATCCGATCGGCCCGCCATCAGCGCGGATTCCCGCACATGCCACCATCACCTGTCTGTGCGAGCCGCTGCGGGAAGACTCGATCGGGGGTACGCTGGTGCTCGTGACGCGCGGGATGCGCCAACTCACGGGCCGATTGGACGCCAGGGTGTATTTTACGGAATGGAACAACCCCGCCCGCCACGCGACCTTTGCCCTACACCAACGTTTTGACGCGATCAAGTAAGCGGGTCGGGTGGCCGGGCGCACGGACGGTCGCTATCGCGCTGGTGGCGATCGCCTTTCCGTCTCACCGTCTGCCCGCCCAGTCTCCCGCGCCGATCATCGACACGATCGTCATCGTCACCCGCAACGTGTTCGAGAGCCCCGGAACCCCCGCTCCACGGGACTCGTCGGCATCGGGTCCGGCTGTCGAAACGGTTCCCGGTCTTCGATTCCTGACGCGCGTGGCAAACGCGGTGCACGTGCGCACTCACGCGTCGGTCATTCGCCGCACGCTGCTGCTCGACCAGGGTGCGCGCTACGACTCGGCGCGCGTATTGGAGAGCGAGCGCGCGCTCCGCTCGCTGAACGTGTTCCGCGAAGTCGCCATCGACACCACGCGCATCGGAAACAAGCTTGCGCTGCGGGTCGTGACGGCGGACGGCTGGAGCACGAAGCCTCAGCTCAACTATTCGTCCGCCGGAGGTGACGCTACCTGGCAGGGCGGTATCGAGGAAGAAAACTTCCTCGGCACGGCGACCTCGCTCACTGCGCTCTATACGAGCACGCCGGACCGCAACCTGGGGTCGTTCCTCTATCAGAACCCCCACCTCTTCGGGCGGCGGCCGCGGCTGCTCGGCTTGTACCAGACGCTGTCCGACGGACGCCGCGGAGCCTGGGGGCTCAGTCTCCCGTTCTACGAGACGGCAGCACCCTGGGCCCTGGGCACGGGAGGCGAGGTGGCGACGCAGCGTGTTCTGCAATTCCGGGACGACAGGGAACTGGACGCGCAGGGTCGGTTCGTCGACTCTCTCCCCACATCACCCGTCTTTCTGGAGCGGCATGCGCTACGGTTCAGTCTGGGCGGCGGGCACGCGCTCAGCGCCACCACCCACGGGTACACGCGAGTGTGGATGAGCGGCACCTGGCGGCGCGAGGATTTCGTGGCCGAATCGGCCACCGTCATTCCGCGCTCCACGTTCGTCACCGTGGGGGCAGGGATCGAGATCGCGCACGCGCACTTCGCGGTTATGGAACGGTTCAACACGTACGGCCGGCGCGAGGACGTGAACCTGTCGAACAGCTTGCGCGCCGGCCTGTGGGCGGCGCCGCGCGCCTGGGGCTACCCCGCCGGCGGCGCCGGCGTCGGGGCGGAGGCCAGTGGTCAGCTCAGTGCCGCCTGGCCGGGGGGCTTTGCCGTGCTGCGGGGGCTGGCCAACGGTGTGTACAACGGGACAGCGTTCGATTCCGCCCGCGCGCACGCGTCCGTGACGATCGCCAGCCAGAACTTCGTGCTGCAAACGCTGCTCGTGCATTTCGAAGGCGGCGTGCTGCGCCACCCCAAGCCCGGGGCAGAATTCGACACGTGGATCGATCAGACGGGGCCCCGGCTGTTCGGGGTTCACGCGTTCACGGGCACGCGATCGGTCTGGCTGGCGGTGGAGGATCGCTTCGTCATCACCGACGAGTTCTTCGGGCTGGTCGGCGTCGGGCTTGCGCCGTTCTTCGATTGGGGGGGAGCGTGGTTCGACGACGAGCCCGTGCGTACCGGCAGCGACATCGGCATCGCGCTGCGGCTCGGTCCCACCCGGGCCGTGCGCGGTGACGTGCAGGAATTCGCCGTGGGCTGGCGGTTCGGCCCCCTTCCCCCGGGTGCGGGCCGCCTGGCCCTCGCCATCCGCCGAGGCTTCGCCTTCTAGTTTCCCCCCCTTGACAGTATGGAGCCGATACAACATTGTTCGCGCTCCAATATTGACTCTGGTCACACTTGTACCGGGTCCAGGGGAGACCATCATGAGCGAAATCGAGTTGTCCCGTCGCGAGCGGAAGAAGGACAAGACGCGCGATTGCATCTTCCGCGCGGCCATCAAGCTGTTCCGCGACAGAGGATTCGAGGAAACGACCGTGGACGACATCACCGAGAAGGCCGATGTCGCCAAGGGGACGTTCTTCAACTATTTCCCACGCAAAGAAGCGGTGCTGGGCTACCTCTCCGAGGTGTGGATCGTGGGCGCCGAGGAGGGCGGTGAGGCGATTCTCGCGGCCAAGACCCCCGCGCGGGAAAAGCTGGTCCTGTTGCTGTGCGGCATGGCCGAGCAATATGAAGAAGATCGCGAGCTTTCCTCGTATGTGATCATTCAGTCGTTGAACCGCGCCTTTCAGGCCTCGGAGGACGTGCATCAGCGGTGGCACGAGCCCCTGGCGATGGTCATCAAGCGGGGCCAGGAGAACCGCGAGTTTCGGCGCGACGTGGACGCGGATCGGGCGGCGTTCGTGCTGCACGGCGTCTACATGGCGACGCTGTTCATGTGGCTCAAGTGTCCGGACGTGGAGTTCAAGCTCCAGGACGAGTTGCGCGCGCGTCTCGCGCTGGTCGTCGACGGTCTTGCGGCATGAGGGGAGGGACGATGCGTCACGTAGCGTTGATCGGGGCGCTGGCGGTGCTCTTGGCGGGTGGGGCGGCGGGCCAGAGCCCCACGGATACGGTGCGGTTGACGCTCGACGCCGCGGTCCAGCGGGCTCTCGAGCAGGGCGCGGATATGCGGATCGCGCGCGCAGCCGTGCTCGACGCCAACGGTCAGGTGCGCCAGGCGTTTTCGTCGGCACTGCCGCAGGTCACGAGCTCGCTCACCTACACACGGCAATTCGCGTCGATCTACCAGGGGCTGGACACGGGAGGCACGAACTCGCTCTCCTCGTTTTTCAAGAACAGTCCATTCGGCGCCGCGAACGCATGGAATTTCGAGCTGCGCGCGACGCAGCTCGTCTGGTCGGGCGGAAAAGTGGGCGCGGGGCTCGCGGCGGCGAAGTCGTTTCGGCGGGCCGCCTCCTTGCAGCAATCCGAGACGGCCGCGGAGATCACCTTGCAGGTGAAGCAGGCGTACTGGAACGCCGCGCTGCAAGGGCAGCTCTTCACGATCGCGGTCGAGTCCCTGGACCAGGCGCGCCAGCATCTGCACGAGGTGCAGCTCTACCTGCAGGCGGGCACGCGCGCCGAGTACGACCTGCTGCGGGCTCAGGTCGACGCGGCGAACCAGGAGCCGCCCGTGGTTCAAGCGCGGAACGGCTACGAGGTGGCGCTGGTCGACCTGAAGCGTCTGCTGGACATTCCCGCGGAGCAGCCTGTGGTGCTCGAGACGGCGCTCGAATCCGCCGACGCGACCATTCCCGTGATGGCGAGCGATTCCGTGGGCGCGCCCGACCGGGCCGGTCTCGGCGCCGCCGATGCCACGGTGCGCGTGCAGGAAGAGATCGTGAAGGCGACTCGGGCGGATCGCTGGCCGACGCTGTCGGTCACGACCACGTTCAACGAACAAACCTTTCCCGCCGACGGGTCGCCCTTCGGGGCGCAATATCTGCGAGGGTGGAACGGGGAGGCGCGCCTGTCGTTCCCGATCTTCACGGGCTTCAAGACCGCCGGAGCGGTGGAGCAGGCCCGGGCCGCCCTCGCGCGCAGCGAGGCGCAGCGCGACCAGATGAGACGGCAAGTGCAGCTCGAGGTCGTACGGGCGCAGGGCGAGCTCGAGCGGGCGCGGACGCTGCTGGCGGCGCGGCGTCAGACGGTGCGCCAGGCGCAGCGGGCCCAACACCTCGCTGACGTGCGATACACCAATGGCATGGCGACGCAGCTCGACGTGACCGATACCCGTCTCGCCGCGCGGCAGGCGGAGGTGAATCAGGTGCAGGCGACGCGCGACTACGTCGTCGCACTGGCGCAGCTCGAGCGCGCGCTTGGGCATCCGGTCCCGGTGGTGCGGCGTCCGATCGAACAGGTGGCCGAAATCCCCAATGTGAAGGAAGGACTGCCATGAAGCGCTATGTGATCGCGGCCGCGCTCGCCGCTCTCGTCCTCATCGCCCTCGTGGCGACGCGCCGCGGCGAGCGCGCCCGCGCCGCCGGGAAGCCCGCCCCCGACTCGGTCGCCGGGGCGGTGCTGACCGGGAACGACGTAGCGCATGCGGCGCGCACCGATCTGATCGCGGGGCTTCCGGTGTCGGGCACGCTCCAGCCGTCGCTCGTGATTCGCATCGCGTCGCCGATCCCGGAGGTCCTCGAGGAGGTCGTCGTCAAAGAGGGCCAGGCGGTGCATCAGGGTCAGGTCTTAGCCCGGTTCCGCACCAACGTCGTCGAGCCGGCGGCGCT
>JBGPIJ010000241.1:0-4490 GCA_041484865.1 Gemmatimonadota bacterium | reverse complement strand
CGTCACGTGGTCAGAGAGCGACCAGCCGCCTGCCCGCGGTCGTCAGGATCGCTTCCAGCGCGTCGAAATCGGGCGGCTTGACGAGGTGATGGTCGAAGCCGGCTTCGCGCGCGTGCTGTTCGTCTGACTCTCGGCCGTACCCAGTGACCGCGACGAGCACGACATCGTGGAGCGTGGGCTCCTGGCGGATGCGGCGAGCGACCTCGTAGCCATCCCATCCGGGGAGGCCGATGTCCAGCAGGATCACGTCAGGGCGGAACTCCAGCGCGGCTTGCAGGGCGCTGGGACCGTCGTGCGCCATCTTCACCCGATGGCCTTCGTCCTCGAGCAGCAGCTGGAAGGTCCGGGCCGTGTCGAGGTTGTCGTCAACGACGAGGATACCCAGCGACCGCGCCATGTTTCTGCCTGTCGGCCTGCGGATCGACGCGGGGACGATGAATTCTGGATCGGGCGCCACCGGCAGGCGCACGAGTAACTCGCTGCCCCGTCCGAGCGCGCTGTACACGTCCACCGATCCGCCGTGCAGCTCGGTGAGCCGTTTCACCAGGGCAAGGCCGATCCCCAGGCCGCCCTCGGAGCGGGCCAGCGAGCGTTCCGCCTGCGCGAACAGGTCGAAGACGTTCGGCAGCACATCGGGCGCGATTCCGATTCCCGTGTCCCTGAGTCGAATGATGGCGGTGTCTTGCTCACGATTGACGGTCAGCCAGATGTGTCCGCCGTCTTCCGTGTACTTCGCCGCGTTGGTGATCAGGTTCACGACCACCTGTTCCAACCTGACTGAATCGGCGTCGACCCAGATGGGCTCCGGCGGGACCGACACGCTCAGTTCGTGTCGGCGGCGTTCGATTTCGGGAAGGACACTCCCCACGGCGCGTTCCACGAGGGAGCCCAGCGCGATCCGTTCCTTGCGAAGCTGAATCCTGCCGGTAGTGATGCGAGAGACTTCCAGCAGATCGTCCACGAGCTGAGTGAGGTGCGCAGACTGCCGCTCGATCACCTCCCTGGCATGCCGCTGGATGGAAGTCTCGTTCGATTGGAGGCGCAGGAGGTAGGCAGCATTGACGATCGGGGCAAGCGGGCTGCGAAGCTCGTGGGAGAGCATCGCGAGGAACTCGTCCTTGCGGCGGTCCAGCTCCGCGAGCTGCCGCGACTGTTCCTCGGTCTTCCGCTCCAGTGTTACGCGGTCGCTGATGTCGCGGATGTTGCACTGAATCACCTGGCGTCCGCCCACGTCGTACACGTTGCTCACGAACTCAACCTGCGTCTGCCGGCCATCCGCGGTTTCGAGCGGCAGATGGTCGTAGCGGACGTAGCCCTGCTCGCGCAGCTCGACGAACTTCGCCTCGTTCTCCGCCATGTCCGTGAGCAGGCCGATATCCCAGAGGTGCTGGCCCAGGAGCTCCGCGCGCGGGCGCCCCAGGATCTGTTCGATGAATGGATTGGCCTCGGTGATCTGGCCCGTGTCGGCGGTGAGAATGAGAATCCCGTCCTGCGCGGCTTCGAACAGCCGCCGGTACTTGAGCTCCGAATCCTGCAGGGCCTCGATGCCCCGCAAGCGCGCGGTCACATCCTCGATGGTCAGCTGGATGTGATCGGTCTGCCTGCCGTCGCGGACGAGGGGGCGAGCGTTCAGCCGCATCACCCTCCGTCCGATCCCCGGGAAGTCGTCCGCGACCTCGAAGTCGTCCAAGGGACGGCTGTGAGGGAGCACATCCTGCAACCGTTCGCGCAACTCCGGGATGTCCCACAGGCCGCCACCGAGCTCGTAGAGCAGGCGCTGTTCGGTCTCCGCGGGTGCGAGCTTGAAGACGCGACAGAAGGAGCCGTTCGCTGCGATGACCCGCAGCTCTGCGTCCAGGATCAGCAGCGGACGACTCAGCGTCGCGAGGATGCTCGCGACCTCATCGAGCGTGTCCTGCAGCGGCGGCCCGTCCTCGGGGCGCGCCGCCACGTTCCGGAAGGCCAGCACGACGCCCGCGACTGCCCCTGCGGGGCCGCGAATCGTGGCGGCGCTGTCGTCGATGGGGTGCTCGGTGGCATCCTTCGCGATCAGCAACGTGTGGTTCTGCGGGCCGACGCTCACGTCGTCGCGCAGCGCGCGTGCAGCAGGACTCTCGATAGCCTGTCGCGTTTCCTCGTTTACGATCTGGAAGACGCGTGCCAGCAGTTCGCCGGTGGCCTCTTCCAGCGTCCAGCCTGTGAGGGACTGCGCGGCAGGGTTCAAGGCGGTGATCTGCCCGTGCGTGTCGGTCGTGATCACCGCGTCACCGATGCTGCTCAGTGCGGCACGGAGCAGCTCACGCTCGGCGGTCTCGCCTTTTGATAATTCGGCTGGCGGTACGTCTGGTTTGTCGCTCATCGTTCATGCCCCGTTTTGGGATTCCGGCCATCGAGCCCGCAATAGGCGCCCGTGCGCGATGTGCAGTCAGCCGGTCCTGACGACAGGCACGTACGGCAGCGTACGCCCGCGTTTGGGACGATCGGGCACAGGGCGTCACGGCCGCGTTACCGGGCGGGTACGGGGTCGAGCTCGGGCCGGTCGGCACCCCGGCGTTGGCGAGCCGCGAGTCGAGGCTTGGGCGACATAACCGTCGAGCGCGGCCGCCGTTCCTCTGGGCAGCGCGGCCGCGCCTGCAGGGTGACCGACCCGGTTCCCGCGTAGCTGCTCCGCGCCGCCGCGGAGCAGCGCGATGAGTCGGCGCTTCGTAGCGCAACTGCAACTCGAACCTCGCCGAGGACGACCAGATCTACGTAATTGCTTCCAAGGGCGGGGCTCCGGCGCATCCGGCCTGTTACTACAACCTCGTTGCTCATCCCACCGTGCAGGTCGAGCTGGGCTCAGAGCGATACGAAGCCACGGCGCGCGTTTTTGCGGGCGAGGAGCGCGAGCGCGCGTTCAGCGCGCAGGCGCCACGCTACCCCTTCTTCGCGGAGTACGAGAAGACGCCTCCCGGAAGATCCCCGTCATGAGCTTTCAACGGAAGTGAGCTACACGTCCGATCGCGTGACGGCGCGTGGAGCCGGCGGCGTCACCGACCTCGTGCACCCCCTCCGCATACCCTGTCCGAACGAACGTCGACACGCGGAACACGGTTGCGGGCCCGCTGCCCGCCTGTGATTTCGGCACGATCTGGTCGTAATACCGGCGGCCGGGATACCGTCTGGCGGTGTCCCGGCCGCCGTCCACGGCCGGCTGCACGGACGGGCTAACGGAGCAGAACCCAATGTCGTCGTACTCGCGCGCGCTGCTCACGCTCTCCGCCGTGCTCCTGGCTTTCTGTGCCGTGTCGTCACGCACGGACGCCACGGCCGCAAGTCCCGAGAACTACGGCGCGATTGCACGCACAGCGCTCGCGGCGGTCGGACAGTACTCCGGCCAGTGTTTCCCCTGGGCAAGGTCGATCGTGCTTGCCGCGACGGGGCGGACGATCGGCTTCGACTATCGCGCTGGCTATCTGCAGGCCGGCGCGGTGGAGGTGTCGGTTGAGGACGCCCGCGACGGCGACGTCATCCAGATTGCGAACGACGCGAACACCGCCGCGTGGGCGGACTACGCGGGCCTTCACACCGCGATCGTCCTGGACAACGAGGGCGGTGGCGCGTTTCGCGTCGTGGATGCCAACTCGCAGTTCGACGGAGTTGTCCGAATTCGTGACCGGTACAGTCCTGCGGCTGAAGCCGCGCGCTACGCGGGCCTCACGTTCCACGCCTATCGGTTCCCGGGCGCAGCGGCGCCCGCGATCGTCAACCCGCCGCCGAGCACGTCGCCGGCCCCGGCGGGCCTGGCGCCCGGCGTGACCGCGACCGTCTCGGCCAACGGGGACTGCCTCCGCTTGCGCGGGGCGGCCGGCGCGTCCGGCGGTGTGCTGACATGCCTGCCGAGTGGCTTTGTCGTGGCGGTGAAGGCGCTGGGTCCGGCGGCGGACGGCTACCACTGGGTCCGGGTCTCCGCGGGCGGTCTCGACGGCTGGCTCGCGGCCGAGTACCTGACCGCGTCGGCAGCGCCGGCTCCGCCGGCTGCGGCCGCAGCGCCAGCGCCACCACCCGCAGCGAATCCGCCGGCGACTGCGAGCGCGCCTCCGCTGCCGGCGCCGTCGTACACGACGAATCCCCCGGCGGCCGCGAGCGCACCCGCCACGCCGACCACCTACACGGCGGTCGACGGTGACACGCTGTCCGGGATCGCTGTGCGGTTCCAGCCTCCCGGCATGGGGCTCGGCGAATTCATCGACGAGCTCAACGCCGCGAACGGCCTGGCCGCCGACAGCATCCTCAGCATCGGGCAGGTCATCACGATTCACTCGTAGCGGCCGCCTGGCCGAGAAGCAGCCGCCGTCGCGTTTCAGACGCGCCCGGTAACGCGGCGGGGCACGAAGCACGCCCAGACTGTGCCGGTGCCACGTGTGTCGCCATACCATCCGCGGTGGAATCCTGAGCATGTCGCGACGGGGGGAGATCCGATGGCGAATCGACAGGCGATCGAGGCGGCG
>JBGPIJ010000240.1:0-4579 GCA_041484865.1 Gemmatimonadota bacterium | reverse complement strand
GCCCAGCGTGAGCACGAGCGCCGCGAGCTGCAGATCCGTCACGGACACCGGATGCCCGCCGCCGAGCAGGTGGCTCACCGCGTCCCGCAACAGCTCGAAGCAGCTGACGAACAGAAACCCGACGATCCCGAGCAAGCCCAGCGTCTCGAACTTGCCGTGGCCGTACGGATGATCTTCGTCCGGCTCCTTGGCGGCGACCCGCACCAGGACCATGGCGAGCCCGTTGTTCAGGGCATCGACCGCCGAGTCCAGCGCCCCGCCCAAAATCGCCAGAGAGTTGGCGGCGATCCCGACGCCGAGCTTGATTCCGACGACCGCCACGTTGACCACGAGGATCCCCACCAGCACTCGGCGCACCCGGGCTGGCCGGTCGCGCGTCGGGGATCCCGCACTGAGCATGGGGTGCAAGCTTGTAAGACGGTGCGGTTTAGTCAATCGCCGCCCGCGGTGTCAGTCCACGGCGCGGAGCAGCGAGCCCTTCAGATAGCCGGTTTCGGGCACGTTCAGGAGCTCGGGGTGGTCCGGACTCGCTCCCACCAAGGCCACGAGTTGGAGGCGGCGCCCGCTGTCCTTGGCGGCTGCCGCGAGCATGTCTCCAAACGCCGCGCGCTGCACGTGATAGGAGCAGGAGCACGTGAACAGCACGCCGCGCGGCGCGAGCAGCCGCATCGCACGGAGGTTGATCTCCTTGTATCCGGCGATCGCGCGGGGGAGGTTCTCCTTTGTCTTGGCGAACGCGGGCGGGTCGAGCACGATGGTGTCGAACTGCTCACCGCGATGCTCCAGCTCGCGCAGCAGATCGAACGCGTTGGCCTCACGCCACTCGATGTTCGTGAGGCCGTTGAGGGCGGCGTTCTCGCTGCCCCGCGCCAGCGCCTCGGGGCTCGAATCGACGGCGATCACCTCCGCCGCGCGCCGCGCGAGATGCAGCGCGAACGAGCCGTGATACGTGAATGCATCGAGCGCCCGGCCGCCCGGCGTCGTATGCTCGCCCACGAGAGCCCGATTCAGCCGCTGATCGAGGAATGCCCCGGTCTTCTGACCCGTCCGCGGCGCGGCGAGATAGCGGATTCCGTGCTCCGTCACTTCGACCGTCTCTGGGAGCGTGCCGAATACCGGCACGATCTCGAGCGGCAGCCGCTCGTGCCGGCGGATGGCCGCGTCATTCCTCAGCAGGATTCCCTCCGGAGCGAGGGCCGAGCGCAGGCCTGCGATGACGTCGTCGCGCAGGCACTCGAGTCCGGCCGATAGCAGCTGGGCGACGATCCAGGGTCCATAGCGGTCGACGACGAGCGAAGGGAGGCCGTCCCCCTCGGCGTGGACGACGCGGTAGGCTGTATCGGCGATGGAACCGCGTCTTGCCTGGGCTTCTCGAAAACGCGTCTCCCACCACGCGGCGTCGACGGATTCGGTCCCGCGGGTGAGCAGGCGCAGGCGAATCTCGGATTTGGGCGAGTAGAGCGCCTGGCCGAGATGTTTGCCCCGGCGATCGGTTACCGCGACGAGCCCCGCCGCGTCGCGCGGCTCCGCGTACACGTCGGTGCGGTAGATCCAGGGATGCCCGGCTGCCCATCGCGCGGCGCCCTTCGCGGACACAATCGCGGTGCGCGTCTCCGTGGCCAGTGCGTCCGTCATTTTGTCCGGTCGGGCCGCAGCTGGGCGGCACCGCGCAGGTAGATATGTTTCAGCTGGCGCGGCGCCTTGCTCGTGTAGAGGTGTAGCAGCAAGCGGATGCAGCGCGGCAACCCGTCAGGCACGCCCACCTCGCTGGCGCCGAGCAGGGGGACTCCGTCCCACCCCAGGCGCCGCGCCGCCCGGGCCGGATATTCGGCCGTCAGATCGGGTGAAGAGGTGAAGATCGCGCTCTCGACGTCATCGGGCTGGAACCCGTTCGCCTCCTGAAGGGCGCGGATCAGCTCTTCCGTAGCTTCGAGGATCGCTTCCCTAGTGTTCGCCGCGGCGGTGGTGGCGCCGCGCAGTCCACGCAGGATCTTGGTCATGTCACTCGCAGATCAGTTGCGTTTGATGGTGCTCACGGATGCCCCGTTACTCAAGGGGCGGGATCCGGTGGACGCATGCCGCGCGGCGGTGCGCGGCGGCGCCACCGCCGTACAGGTGCGCCAGAAGGACGCGTCCCCTCGGGACCTGGCGACGCTGGCGCGCGCTCTCGTCGGCGCGCTCGCGGTGCCCGTGCTCGTGAACGATCGCGTGGATGTCGCCCTAGCGGTCGGAGCGGCGGGCGCCCACCTCGGCCACGCCGACGTTCCGCTCGATGCGGTGCGGCCCGTCGTCCCTCCGGGGTTCCTGCTCGGCATTTCCGTCGGATCCCTCACCGAGGCCGAACGCGCGCGGGCCTGGCCGGCCGATTACTGGAGCGTCGGCCCGTGCTTCGAGACGGCGCACAAAGACGACGCCGGCCCGGCGCTCGGGGAGAAGGGCTTCCGCGCGCTCGCGCAGCTCGCGCCCCCCAGAATGCCCGTGATCGGGATCGGCGGAATCACCGCGTTGAACGCTCCGACGATCGTGAACGCCGGCGCCACCGGGATCGCGGCGCTCGGGGCGATCTGGGAGGCTAGCGACTCTGCGGCCGCCGCGCGCGCGCTTCGGTCCGCAATTGCTTGACCGTCCGGATCGCAGCCTCATGCTCGGCGAGCGTCGTCGAGAAGATGTGCTTGCCGTCCGGTTGCGCCACAAAATAGAGGAAGGGCACGGCGCTGGGGTAGAGCGCGGCGACCAGGCTGGCGCGCCCCGGCTGCCCGATCGGCCCTGGCGGCAGCCCCTGGTGCCGGTAGGTGTTGTAGGGCGACGACACGGCCAGATCCTTCTCCCACACCCGTTTCAGGCGTCGGCCGTACGCATAGACCACCGTCGGATCGGCCTCGAGCTTCATCCGGCGCCGCAGCCGGTTGTGGTACACCGCCGACACGAAGGGATGATCGGGCTCGTAGCGCACTTCCGCTTCGACGATCGACGCCAGCGTGACGAGCTGATGTCGCGTCATCTGGAGCGAATCGAGTCTCGCTTGCCACTCGGGTTCCCAGTGTGCGACGAACTCGCGAACCATGGTGTGAACAACGTCCCGGGCGCTCGGATGCGCGGGAAGCACGTACGTCGTGGGAAAGAGGTATCCCTCGACGTCCTTCGCTCCCGCGGGGAGGCCGAGCTCGCGGCGCAGGCTTGTGTCCTTGGTCGCCGCGAGAAACGCATCCCGCGGGATCCCGAGGTCCGCGCGGGCCAGCTCGGCCACCTCGCTTTCCATCAGGCCCTCCGGCACGGTCCAGCGAACCTCGACCCCGCGCCCGTGCTCGAGCGCGACGATAACCTCGTTCCACGTGGCATCGGATGGCAGCTCGTATTCGCCGCTCTTGAGCGAGCTGCCGAGCCCGCGGAGGCGGGCATAGACCCCAAACAGCGTCGGGTGACGCAGCATCCCGTGCGCGGCGAGCGAGTCGATGGCGGCGTCCAGCGTGGCGCCGGGGGGAACGGTGACGGCGGTGCGGGACGGAGTCCGCGGGCCCGCGCAGGCCGTCCCAAGAGCCAACAGAATGCTATACCGCACGATGGCTCCGAGCATCGAGGTACTGCTGCAGCAGCAGCGTGGCCGCGAGAGCGTCGACGTCGGCCTTGCGGTCACGGGTCTTGCCTCCGAGCTCGCGCACCGTGCGTAACACGCGCGCCGTGGTGAACCGCTCGTCCCAGAAATCAACCGCGAGGCCGGAACGCCGGGCGATATCGGCGGCGAGGGCGCGCACCTCGCGAGCCGCGTCGCCGTCGGAGCCGTCGGCCGCGAGCGGCAACCCGATGACCACACCGGTCACGCCATGCTCCGCGATGAGCGCGAGGAACCCCGGCATGGGGAAACGCTTGCCGGCGCGGCGGGTGAGGGTCGTGAGCGGCTGCGCGAGTACCTGGCGCTCGTCGGAGAGGGCAATGCCGATGCGGCGTTCGCCCCAGTCCACCCCCAACAGGCGCCCCAGGGACGGAAAGACGGAAGGAAAGACGGAAGGACGGAAAGGGGATGCCGTCTCACCTTCCGTCCCACCTTCCGTCCTTCCGGCCTTCCGTCCTTCCGTCGCCTTACCCTTGTGCCATCGTCGCGATGAACTCCACGTTCGTCTTGGTGCGCTTCATGCGCTCGAGCAGGAACTCGATCGCCTCCACGGTTGGCATGTCGGACAGGAAGTTACGAAGCAGGTACACCTTGTTGAGCTCTTCCTTGGATAGGAGCAGCTCCTCCTTGCGGGTCGAGCTGCGTTGCACGTCGATGGCGGGGTACACGCGCCGGTCGGCGATGCGGCGGTCGAGGATGACTTCCATGTTGCCCGTGCCTTTGAACTCCTCGAAGATCACCTCGTCCATGCGGGAGCCGGTGTCGATGAGCGCCGTGGCGATGATCGTGAGCGACCCACCGCCTTCGATGTTCCGCGCGGCGCCGAAGAAGCGCTTCGGCTTCTGCAGCGCGTTGGAATCGAGGCCGCCCGACAGCACCTTCCCCGACGCGGGAATCACGGTGTTGTAGGCGCGCGCGAGCCGCGTAATCGAATCGAGCAGGATCACGACGTCCCTCTTATGCTCGACG
>JBGPIJ010000239.1:0-4668 GCA_041484865.1 Gemmatimonadota bacterium | reverse complement strand
TCGATCTCGGCGAGGAGGTCGGGCTCGTGGACGTGCACGGCCTGATCTCGCGGATGGCCGGTCTAGTGGAGCCAGCGCGGGTCGAGGTCTGAGGCCGATGGCTACGGTCGAAGTCCCCGCCTTTCGCGTACCCGCCCGCGGCCGCCTAATCACCGGTGGAGCGATGGTCATCGGGGGGACGGCGGTCTTCCAGGTCTCGAACTTCCTCTTCAATTCGATCGCGGCGCGCGCTCTCGGTCCGGCCAAGTACGGCGACCTGGCAGCAGTCGTCGGCCTGATCTACCTCAGCAGCCCGTTCTTCCTGTCGATCCAGACCGTCGCGAGCCGAACGACGACGAGCCTGTACGCGGCGGGGCGGGCGCGCGAGCTCCGCGGGCTGGTTCGTTTCTACGGCTTCCGGCTCGCGTTCGCCGCCGCGCTCGTGGGCGCCCTGGCCGTGCTATTCAGCGGCCCGGTCGCGCAGGTGCTGCACCTGCGCTCCTCGTTGCCGATCGCGCTGCTCGCCGCCGTGTTCGTACTCGCGACCCTCTCGCATCTCCAGCGCGGCGTCGTTCAGGGGCTCCAGCGGTTCGGGATTTTCGGCGCCGGCTCGGCGATCGAGGGGGTCGCGAAGATCGCCGCGGCGGTCGTCCTGCTCCGGTGGGTCTGGCCGAACGAGTCGGGCGCCATCTTCGCCCTGATGATCGCGTCGGTGTTCTCGATCGCGTTCAACGGCGCCGTCTTGCACCGGCTTCCGGACACGACCGAGCGCGTGCGGCCGATCGAGCATCCCTATAGGTACTCTCTGCAGACCCTCGGAACGCTCGTGCTGCTCGCGATGCTGCTTTCCACCGACGTCATCGCGGCGAACCGTTACCTGAGCTCGCAGGCGGCCGGCCTGTACGCGGCGGTGTCGCTGAGCGGGAAGACCGTCTTCTTCGCCACGTCGGCGCTCACCGCGATCGCGTTCCCGGTCTTCAGCCACCGCCAGGATCGGGGGGAGGACTCTCGCCGGGCGCTCCTCGGCCTGCTCGGTATCGTCGCGGCCGCTTCGGTGGCGATCGTCGGTCTGTACTTCGCCGCACCGACGATCCTGGTGCATGCGATCTTCGGCTCGAGGTACTCGGGCGCTTCCACCTTCGTGCCGTGGATGGCGATCGCGTTCGCCGGGTACTCGCTCGTCTACCTCGTGGGGATGTACCTGCTCTCCCAGCGTCGCTCGATCGGCATGGCGATACTCGGCGTCTCCGCCGTCGCCCAGCTCGCCGGGTTCCGCATCTACCACGCGGACATCCGGGAGCTGATCGGCGTGCAGCTGTCCGTCCTGTGCGCGACGGCCGGCGCGATGACGATCGCCGCACTCATGTCCCGGGGTGTCCCGCGCGAGGAACCCTCACCGGCAGAAGAGGCAGTCGCATGGCAGCCGTGATCTCGGAGGAGGTCCTCGTCGGATCGGTGGAAGCCGGTTCCGCCGATGCGCGCGTCGTCGAAGCGCGCATCGTGGGAGCGGTCGGGCGCGCGGTGCAACCGGAGGCCGTCATCCTCTGCGGGAGCCGGGCGACCGGCGAGGCCGGCCCGGCGAGCGACTACGACGTGTTCGTCTTGATGCCTTCACTCCGCGTTCCAGCAGCGATCCGCCGTCTCTCGCGAGCCGGCGAAGACCTCGGTCGCGCGCTCGGCGTCGCGGTGAGCCTGAACCCGCTGCCGCGCTACCGGCTGCGTCACCCGGGGAACAGCTTCCTGGTGTGGAAGGTCTTCAACGAGGGCCGGGTGCTCTCGGGCGGACCCGCGCTCGCCGTGCGGAAGGGCGGCATGCCGGTCGACCCGGCGCGGGCCCGCTCGTCCTACGCGCTGTCGGGGATCCGTTACCTGCTCCGCGACCTCGAGCCGCGGGATCTCGCCGCCGGCAGGCTGACCGTCGAAGTGAGCCGGGGGGTCCGAAAGGGCCTCCTGCACGCGGCGCAGCTTCATCTGATGGCGAGCGGTCGCTATGCGCCGGGCCTCGAGAGATGTCTGGCTCTCATCGAAGACCCTTTGAGGTCGCGGATGGATCGAGCCGCATCCGCGACCGATCGGCCGGAGGCCTGGTTCGAAGCCCGGCGCCTCTTGCTCCCCTCGGCGCAGGAGATCCTCCCCTCGTCGATCAGAGGGATCCTCGAGAACGCCCAGTACCTCGCGCTCTCTCGGATGCGCGGAGCCGGGCGTCCCTTCCGTGCGATCTTCCTTTCACGGCCGATGTCGATGAGGCTCGCGCGGGCGACGCTCGCCCTCGCGCTCGCGATCCGGGAGGACGGCGATGTCGACCGCGTGCAGGTCCGGGCGGCCATCGGGTGGCTGCCCGGGTTCCTTCGGCCGCCAGAAGGCTCCACGTGGGTGCAGGTTCGCGATCTTATCGAGAGCGAATGGCCACAGGCGCAGCCGCTGGTGGGACTGTGATGCAACGGACGACGCTGCCGCGCGCCTCGGTCCGCACGCTCTCGATCCTGATCGCCTCCAGCGGCGGCGCGGCCCGCCCCGGCGGGGTCTCGACCGACATCCGGCAAACCGCCGAGGGATCGAGGAGGTCGGGCCATCGCGTCAGCGTGACAGTGAGCGCGCTGGAGGCGGCCCGCGCTCTCAGGTCCGGGCGGGTCGACATCGTCCACGTGTTCGGCTGCCTCCCCTCGATCTCGCCATTCGCCACCATGCTGCTCGCGCGCGCCACGGGTACGCGGCTCGTGTGGACGCCCGTCTTCCATCCGAACCGTCGCGGGAGCTGGAAGGGGTACGGGCTCCTGCGGTCGATGGAAGCGTTCGACGCGGTGGCGCCTCGGGCCGCCCGGCTGGCCGACGCGGTCGTTGGGATGACCGAGGCCGAGGCGGACTTCTTCCGCGGTCTTCGCGCGAAGCACGTCGAGTGCATCCCTCCCGGCGTCTCCACGCGCGAGCCGGTCGATCCCGCGGAGCTGGAGGCGTTCCGGGCTCGCTTCGAGCTCGGTCCGGGCGGGGTCGTCCTCGTCGTGGGGCGTGAGAGCTCGCGCAAGGGGCTGCCGTTCGGGATAGCTGCTTTCCGCGAGCTCCGCCGTCGCGCGAAGGACGCCCAGCTCCTGCTGGTCGGGCCGGATCCCGCAAAGTGGTCGAGGCACGAAGGCGTCCGCTGCACCGGCTGGCTCGAGCGCTCGGAGATGGATGTGGCCTACGCCGCCGCCGACGTCGTGTTCGTCCCCTCGCTCTACGAGAGCTTCTGTCGCGCCGTCATAGAGGCGTGGGCGTCGGGGCTGCCGGTCGTCGCCACCGACCGGGTCGGGCTCGCGCCGGTGATCGACGAGGGTGGCGGCGCGATCGTTCCGTTCGGAGACGTGCGCGCCGCCGCCGACGCGCTGGAGCTGATGATCTCCGATCCGGGCCTCGCCCTCTCGTGCGGGAGCCGCGGCCGCTCCATGGTTGAGGAGCGTTACTCGCTCGAGGACGTCGAGCGCCGGATCGAAGCCCTGTACCTCGACGTGGTCGGGGCGGGGTCCGGATGATCTCGGCGCGGGCGATCTCGGAGGTCCGGCGCGGCTCGCGTGCGATCGCCCTCCCGCGGTTGCGCGCGCTCGGCAGCGGTCACGGGCCGCCCATGGGCCTGTTCGCTCTCGCCTCGCTCTGGATGATGAGGGCGTTCGTGTTCTCGGCGGCGCTGCCCGCCGGCACCGACATGCTCGGGTTCGTCACACGCGCGAGGGAGAACGCGGGCGCCGCCGCGACCTCGTTGTGGGCGCCCAGCGTGTTCGGCGCGCCGCGCCAGTTCACGCTCGACAACGTTCTCGGAGGGCTCACCACGATCACCCACGACCCAGTCGCCACCGTGAAGATGGTGGCGGTCCTCACCCTCTTCGCGTCGGGCGCCTTCGCCTACCTCCTGTCGCACGGATGGTTCGGCAACCGCGTGGCTGCCTCGTTCGCCGGACTCCTCTATATGGGCTCGCAGGCCGCCGTCTCCCGGTGGGCGAGCGGGCAGCTCAACCTCGAGATAACGATCGCCCTTGGACCCCTGCTGATCCTGCTGTGGTCCCGTTGCCTCGATGGCTTCGAGGTGGGGCGCATGGTGGCGTTCGCCCTATGCCTGAGCGGCCTGGCGCTGGTACGGCTCGACATGGTCCTCTACGTCCTTCCGTTCCTCGGCCTGCTCGCGGTCGTGCACGTCATGCTCGCTCGCGAGCAGAGGAAGGCGGCGCTCGACCTGCTCCGCGCCGCGGGGTTCCTCCTCCCCGCGCTGCTCGCGCTCAACGCGATGCAGATCGTTCCGCTGATGGAAGGGATCCGCGCGCCCTGGGTCTCCTCCGGGCCGCTCTTCTCCACCTCGAACCTCGTCGAGCACAGCCTCGCGGCCTACCCGTCGGTCCTCGGGTTCGGACGCGAGATCGGCTACCTCGGCTTCACCGGCCAACAGACCTGGTTCTCTCACCCGTGGGTGCCGACCTGGTTCTACTTCGCCGCGGCGAGCTCGATCGTCGTCCTGGCGTATGCGGCTCTGCTGCGGCGCCGGGACGAGCGGACGCTGTTCCTGGCCTCGGCTGCGATCCTGGCGACGTTCCTCGCCAAGGGCATCCGCGGGCCGTTCGGCTCGCCGTACATGTGGGCGGTGCGAAACGTGCCGTTCTTCGGGAACCCCAGGAACCCGAACCGGTGGCTCATCTTCCAAGCGCTCGCCTACGCCTTGCTGGCTGG
>JBGPIJ010000238.1:0-4668 GCA_041484865.1 Gemmatimonadota bacterium | reverse complement strand
GCGCTCACGCTCACGGGCGCGACGACGAAGACATTGAACGCGCTGCTCGTGGCGCCCGTGAGGCCGGTCGCGGACGCGGTCAGCGTGTAGCCGGTGGCGGTCTGGTTGAGGCGCAACGTCGAGAAGGTCGCCACCCCGCTCACCGCGGCGACCGTCGTGGTCCCCGAGAGGGTCCCGCTCGCGGGGTTGGTCCCGACGCCACCGTGATGCTGGTGGTGGCGGTCGTCACGGTGTTGCCCTGGGCATCCTGGACCGCCACCAGCACCGCGGGCGTGATCGCCGCCCCGGCGGCCGCGGTGCTGGGCTGCACGGTGAAGGCGAGCTTCGCAGCCGCCACAACGGCGGTCGCGCTGCTAGAGCATCCACTCAGTGCGACACCACAGAGCACGATGCCTAGCCAGAACCCGCATCGCGCTGGCACTCGACTCACGGCGCCCCCCCTTCCCTCGCCTCGTGCCTCTCCGCTCCCAACCTGCGACGGCCCCACGCCTGCGGGTGCCCCTACGAGTACATGCTTGCGAAGAAGCCAACGACGATAGCGATGCGCTCTAGATACCCTCACGAGCGGGCGGAGCCTGCTGATTCCCTTTCGATTTCTCATTCTCTTTCTCCCCGTGTGCGACGTGGGTCGCGTCTTAGCATCTCGCACCTGCGGGTAGAACTAAGAGGCAGGCATGTCAAGCAGGATTCAAGCGGTTTCGGGGTGCGGGTGGCGCTCCAGGGCTCATTGGCGGCTCGAAACCACCGGCGCAGGCGTCGACCCACGCTTAGTGCCATTTGACCGGCCTTGCGTCGTCATAGCATCGTCACAGGCGATGCTGTAACTCTATGACCCGGGCGGGTCTCGAACCCGCGACCTACGGATTAAAAGTCCGTTGCTCTACCAGCTGAGCTACCGGGTCGGACGTGTGGGCGGCTTGTGCAGAAGAAACTTACTTCATGATGACCGACGATGGCCTAAGGGCGTCGCCAGCTTCAGGCGTTCTTGTTAAGCGACCAAGCTTGAAAGACCGAGGCTGAAGATGACTCTCGATCACCCCTGGGGTGGGCTCAACCGCGGCCCCTCGCGCTGTTTGGCCAGTAGTCGTTCCGCGAAGTCCGCGCGGTCTTCAAGCTCACCGATTCGCTGCTTCAGTTCATCGAGTTCGCCGAGCCGGGTCTGCAGGCCTTCCAACATCTGGCGCTCCTCGCTCGTCAATTGGCGGCTACGGCTGCCCCGGGGCAAGAGCCGCAGCGCAGCTATGCCGACCACAACAAACGAGATGATCACCCCTATGCTGAGTGTCGGCCAGAATATCTCCCCCGGGATCCCGAACATCCTAGACGCGCCTCACTCTCGATTCGCTGGTGGACGGCGCGGCAAGCCTCGTACCAAGAGGGTCATACGTTGAAGCTTCGAGTTGGATAACGGATCGCGACTAACCTGCCGTCCGCGACGGGCCCGCGCTAGGCTAGCAGTGGCTCGGCCGCCCGCCTGGAGAAATGCCAAACGCCTGGGCCTGCTGCCTCAGGGCGATTCTGCCCTTCGCTTCACGTCGGCCTCGAAGTGCCTTTCCCAGACGCCGTGTGAGACGCACTCGACCGACGTGGGCACGGCCGCCCACGTACCCGTGTACTGGGTCCCCCACCGCGTTGTGACGTGCACGGTCGAGCTGGTGGTGTCGCCGTGGACGACGACGTCGTACTCCACTTGCTCAGGAGGGATAGCCACCACGTTTGTGTCGGTCCGCGCTGTTCCGCAGTCCGCCCAGGTGACGGCCTCGGAGTTGTCCGGCACGCGCAGTACCTCCGTAGCAACCCACCCCGAACTCCAGTCGAGGACGCGGAGATGGACGTTCTGCTCTGCGAGCGCCTCTACTACGGCATCCAACGTGCGGTCAAAGGACGCTGCCACTGGCGTAGGCGCGCGCAGCGGCGCTGCCCCAATCACCCGCGGGGCGAGCTGCGGCGCGCAGGCAATGAACACCGCGAGGACAGCGAGCGATGCTCTCATGGACTCCTCTGATGCTAGGGACAAGAAGCGGCTCGGTGAAGCCGAACCCGTGTCGCTGGTGCATGGCATGGAGGAGGGAGACAGCACAAACGCGACGCCTCCTTGCGGAGGACGTTGCGCTCGGCTGCGTCGACTAAGGACGTAGGGATGTACGTTGTAATTTTGGCTTCACGGTCACGCCGGCTTCGGCTCCAGCTTGATCTGCCGACGCTTGGCGGCCTGAACCTTCGGGAGCGCGATGGTCAGCACGCCTCGATCGTAGGTCGCCTTGACCGCGCTGCTTGCCGCATCGACCTCTGTCGGCAGGTCCACCACTCGGAAGACCTGGTCGGAGCAGTGCTCGGAATAGACGGTCTCCCCTTGCTGCCTCGCTTTGGCCAACTCCCGCCTGGCGCTGATTGTCAGGCGGCGCGGCTCAACGCTGACTTCGATGTCCTGCTCGGCGAAGCCAGGGACTTCCGCGCGCACCGACAGTGTGCCGTTCGCCTCCGCGACGTCCAAGTGTACCGGGTGGAGGAGCTCAGCTTCGGCCCGGAGCCAGTCCTCCGTGTCGTGACCGACCTGGCGCCCGTTGCTATCAAAAAGCTCGAAGGCGCGGCGCGCGATGGCGTCGAAAGTGTTGTTCATGCGATCGAACATCAGGCGGGCAGGAACGAGTTGCACTCCCATGAATTCTCTCACGAATTCCTCCTGTGGTGATGTGAGGATGCAGTGGACCAACGGATGCTGCCCCGGGCGTGTGAAGCGCGGGCGCTCCTCTTCCACGTCCTGGTCTTCTATGTGTGTTCCACAGCCGGCGTGACTACGGACGTCGCGGAGGAGGGAGCAGATCCATGGGTGAGCTCCCGACGTGCGCGGGATTCACCCCATTGGGCAACAGTAGTAGCGACCTTGGCTCACTGGCAAGGTACCACCACGGCACCTTGCCCAACGGCGCAGCAAACGAGTTACCGCGAGCGACGACGAACGAGCCCAAACCTGCATCGGACGCGGCCAACCTCTTGTGAACTCGTGCGTAATGCTCATTATGAGACCGCCGCCTATAGTAAATTGATCGGTCGTTCGGATGGACGGGGGTTACTGCTTTCCACCGGAGGCTTCCATGACAATCGTGATCCTTCCCACCGGCTCGTTGGCCGGACTGGCTCCAGCTCAGAACCCGGCCGACACGACTGCCGCTGGGTCCGCGCATCAGGAGGTGGCATGGCGCTCCATGCATCACGGCCGCGGCTGGCGCATCGCGGGCGGCGTCATCTGGCTCGCCGTCGTCGTCTACGGCCTGATCCTTGCCACTCGGTTCGTGCGTGCCATAGAGAGGATCGCCGACAAGTCCCAGACCTGAGGAGCACCATGAAGACGCCGTCTCTCATTCTCGCCTGCGTGATTGTCTCCGCGGGGTGCCACACCATCCGTTCCGTTCAGGCCGACCGGGTGACGGCGCGACCGCCCCAGCGCCTCTGGGTCACCTTCGCCGACCGCGGGACGGTAGTGTTCGAGCAGCCGCAGATGAACGGGGATACCCTCACCGGCCTGGTCTACGGCGAGCCAGAACAGATCCCGCTCTCAGCTGCCACGCGAATTCTGGCGCGCGAGCCGGCGCCGGCGCGTACCGCCCTGCTTGCGGCCGCGACCGGGGTGGTGCTGCTGGGTGCCGTCATGTACCTGGAGAACCGGCCCGACGTGGGAAATGCGCAGTACTGCGGCAATCAGTTTGGGGCCCATCCGCAGCCCTTCACCTCCTGCTGCCCCGCCACGGACAGCGTGCCCTGCTGACCGAGAGGGCCTAGCGGCCCGGAACGACGCTCAGAGTCGCTTCTCTCCTCGGTGCGCAGAGCCCGATCACCGCCCAAACGGGCCGATGGTCGCTGGCGCCGAGGTTATCGTGGACGACGCCGGTCGCCGTCATCCCATTGCCCCCGCACGTCACCCCCCTCGTGAAGACGTGGTCCCAGTTGAAGAAGTGGGTGGTCTTGGGATTGTGCTCCGTGAGCCAGAGATAGCCGGCCTCCCGAAAGCTCTTGCCGATCCCGTGGCTGTTCGCGTCCCCGGCGATGATCACCCGCGGATAGTCCGCCGCATCCGCCAGGATCGCCCGCACCTGATCGCGCTTGCTGTTGCCGCTCACATCCATCACGGTCCCGAGGTGCATGCTGTAGACGCGAATCGGAACGTCCCCGACCACGATGGTCGTCGCGGTG
Source organism: Gemmatimonadota bacterium (assembly GCA_041484865.1). GTDB lineage: Bacteria > Gemmatimonadota > Gemmatimonadetes > Gemmatimonadales > GWC2-71-9 > AG25. The sequence continues at coordinate 477 of JBGPIJ010000238.1, read as the reverse complement.
GCGATGCGCTCGGTCTTCTCGAGGCGGCCGACGTGGGGCAGGATGATCTTCTCGTCGGCCACGATCGGCCAGCGCGACAGGATCGCATCACCGAAATCGCGACGCGTCTTCGGATGCACCGTGGCCGGATAGTAGACGTAGGACATCCCAAGCGCTCGGGCGATCCGCTCCGTACCGGGAGCGTCCATCTCCTGGAGCGTGATGACGTCGGCGCCCTGGAGCGGCTCGGCGGACTGGAGCACCCGGATCGCCTCGTCGATGTGTCGGGCGAACTGAACATTGAAGGTGACGACGCGGAAACTGTCCGGGGTCCGATCGAGCCTGGCGAGCCGCACGACGTCCGCGCTGCCCGCGTAGCGGGGGCCGAGCGGACTCGAGTAATTGCGCCCGACGGCGCACGCGGTCGCGGCCAGCACGAATGCCGCTCCCGCGATGATGCTCTTGTAGGACATGCTCGAGGCAATGTAACCGCGCTAG
>JBGPIJ010000237.1:0-4674 GCA_041484865.1 Gemmatimonadota bacterium | reverse complement strand
TGATCGGCGTGGTCGAGAACATGAGCTCCTTTGTCTGCCCCCACTGCGGCGAGCGCACCGACGTGTTTCTCACGGGTGGTGGCAAGCGGCTGGCCGACGAGCTGGGCGTGCCGCTCCTGGGCCAGGTGCCGCTCCAGGCGCAGATGGCGAAACTCGCGGACGCAGGCCGGCCGATCGTCGTGGCGGAACCATCGTCCCCGGCCGCCGTCGCGCTCCGCGACATCGCCGGTCGCGTTGCCGCTCAGCTCGCGGCGCGCTGAGGGGAGCGAGAATGTCAGGGAGGTAGGGCCCCGTGTCCACCATCATCACCTTGCTCACCGACTTCGGCACCGTGGACAGCTACGTCGCCGAAGTGAAGGCCGTGCTCGCCTCGCAGGCGCACCCGGCGCTCTTGATCGACATCACCCACGACGTGCCCCCGGGCGACGTTCGCGCCGCGCAGTACGTCCTGTCGCGCGTGTGGCACCGCTTTCCGCACGGCACGGTGCACCTCGTGGTCGTGGATCCGGGCGTGGGCACCCCGCGCCGCGCGCTCGCGGCGGAAGCGGCGGGGCAATTCTTCGTGGCGCCGGATAATGGGATCTTGTCGCCTCTGCCTGCGGACGCGCGCTTTGCCGAGCTGCCGATCCCTCCGTCCATCGCCCCCACGTTCCACGCGCGCGACTTGTTCGCTCCCGCCGCCGCGCAGCTCGCGAACGGCACCGCGCTGTCGCACGTGGGACGCGTGATCACCGACCCGCTGCGGGTACCGCTCCCCGAGCCCAGCGTGCGCGAGGGCCTCACGATCGGCGAGGTGATCTATGCGGACCGGTTCGGCACGCTGATCACCAACATCCCTGGCACGGGGCTCGACGCCACCGTGCACGTCGAAGTGGATGGGAAGGACGTCGGCCCGCTGCGGCGCACCTTCGGCGACGTTGCGACCGGTCAGTTCGTCGCCCTCGTGGGGAGTGGAGGAACGCTCGAGATCGCCGCGCGCGACGGCAGCGCAGCACGAGAGCTGGGAGTTGGAGTGGGGGCGGTGGTGCGGGTGCGGCGGCCTACTGCACGTCCGTGAGCACCAGCTCCTCGCGATTCACGGTCTCGGTTCCGAAGCCCGCGATCGCGAGCGATCGCACCATGCCTAAGCCCGGCAGGTAGTCGCGCTCGACCGTCGCCGTCGCCATGGGACTGCGCTGCTCCACCAGGATCACGTAGCCGGGCGCTTCACCGTTCGGTCCCTTGATCGGGAGCGGCCCCCAGATGCGGTAGCTCTGCCGCACCGTCGCGTCGCGCGACACGTAATTCCATTGCGCGCCCATCACCACCGGCACGGGCCAGGGGAAGAACACCTGGGGCGGGTCGAGCACGAGCGACTCGTCCTCCGCGCTGCGCTTCACCGCGGCGAATCCCCCGTGACCGATGAGCCACCATTCGTCGGAAAAGGGAACGCCGCCGCGCGCCCAGCTCACGTGCGTGCCCTGGGCGTCGCTGCTTGCGATCGTCGCGGTGACGGTGGCAAGCACTCGCCCCGCGGTGTCGAGCGTCGTGCCGGGAGGCGCGCCGCTCACCCTCGCGAGGTCGCCCACGTCCTGCACGAACGTGTAGGTCCACACCTTGCCCGCCGCGAGCGGCATGAGCCCGGCGAGCCGGCTCATCCCCATGACGTCCGGCACCACGCGCAGCTCGACCGACTTCCACGGCGTCCCGTCGGCGCTCAAGTCCACGCGATAGCGGCCGGGGGGAAACCACTCGAGCTCGTAGCGAAATACACCCGCGATGGCGCCGGGCGCGAGTCGCAGCTCGCTCGAGCCGATGGTGTCGCTCGGCGGCATCGCGGGTCCCACGTCCACCGCAATCCAGGTCGCGACGAGCCTGTCGTAGTGCTCGCCCTCGCCCAGGCGGAACGCGGCGTCGATCTCGCCCACCGCGCTTGGAAACACGGACGTGGGATACACGGGAGACGCGTCGGCCGCCGCGGCGAGACAGGTCTGGACGAACGAGCCGGGAGCCTGCGCGGGGGGGTGGGACGGCAGGCCGGCAACCAGCAGGACGGCGAGGGTTGCGGGAATAGGCTTCATGCGACTCCAAGGAGATAACATCGGGGCGAGGATCGCGCCATTACCCCACCCCCTCTACCTCCCTCTACCGCCCGTTACCGCCTTCTACCGCCGTCTTTATGCGCACCCGAGCTATCACCTTCTCCGCCAGCTCGGCCGATGGCGCGAACCGCTCGATCCGCCCCAGCTCGAGGAAGAAGTTCCGCTCCCGCTCGGCCACGGTGAGGCACGGCTCACAGGTCGAGAGATGCAGCGCCCGCGCCGCGGGCAGTAGGCCTTCGGCCCACAGCTCGATCTCCTCCGGCGTTAGGTGGTCGTGTTGCCATTTCATGACTTCCTCCTACGCGCCCTGGGGGCGCCGTGTTTCACGTGCGACGCGGTTCGAGCACGACCCGTAACTCGTTGCGCGCCCGATGGATATACGTCTTTACCGTACCGAGCGGGAGGTCCAGGATTTCGGCGATCTGCTCGTAGGAGTAGCCCTCGACGTGGCGCAGCACGATGCAAGTGCGGTACTCGGGCCGCAGCCGCCCAATCGCCCGCTCGATCGCCGTTCCCAGCTCCCGGGCTTCGACCTCCTCCAGCGGGCTCTCGCCGCCGGCGCGGATCTGCAGCGCGGTCGCCGCGACGGCATCGGGCGTGGTCGCGTTGGGCGCCCCGTCGAGCGACAACGTCTCCACCGAGCGTTTGCGCAGATGATCGATCGCCGTGTTGTTCGCGACCTTGAAGATCCACGACGAGAACTTGAATTCCGGTCGGTACGACTCGATGCCGTTCAGCACCTTCACGAAGGTTTCCTGCGCCAGGTCTTCGGCGAGCGCGCGATCGCGCACCATCCGATACAGCAGCGAGAACACGGGCCGCTCGTAGCGGCGCACCAGCTCGCGAAACGCGCGCTCGTGTCCCCGCTTCGCCAGCGCCGCGATCTCCGCGTCGCTGGCGCCGGTCAGGTTGGACGGCCTATCTTTCGCGCTTATGACGCCGTCTCCCGCGCTGGACGTGGCTCGAGTCGACGGCGGTGAGAGAAAGCGCTCCTACGTGCGGAGCATGTTCACCGCCATTGCGCCCCGCTACGACTTCCTGAACCATCTGTTGAGCCTCAACTTCGACCGGCGCTGGCGGCGCGCGGCGGTCGCGCAGCTCGGCTGGGAAGCGCGGCCGCACGGCGTCTATCTCGATATCTGCGCCGGCACGCTCGACCTCGCCGCCACGCTTGCGCGGCGGGCGGGGTTCCGCGGCACCGTGGTCGGCGCCGATTTCGTCGTGCCCATGCTGGCGCGCGGCAAGGGCAAAGCACTGCGCACCCGCCCCGTGGCCGCGGACGCGCTCGCGCTTCCCTTCGCCGCCGCGCATTTCGACGGCGCGATGTGCGCGTTCGGCGTCCGCAACCTCGCCGACCTGGACGCGGGGCTCCGGGAGGTCGCGCGCGTGCTCGCCCCCGGCGCCCGGTTCGTCGTGCTCGAGTTCGCCACACCGCGGCTTGCGCCGCTGCGCGCCCTGTACCTCTTCTACTTCCGGCGCCTGCTCCCCGCCGTCGGTCGGATCGTGTCGAAACATAGAGACGCCTATACCTATCTGCCAGAGTCCGTGCTCTCGTTCCCCGAGCCCGAGGCGCTGGCGCGCCGCCTCGCCGCCGCGGGGTTCAGGGACGTGGCCTTCGAGCGGCTCACGGGCGGAATCTGCGCGATCCATCATGGCACTCGATAACCTGCGCGCCTTCGTGCGCGCCATCGAGGCGGCGGGGGAGCTGGTCCGGGTCGAGCGTCCGGTGGCGATCGACCGCGAGATCACGGAGATCGCCGACCGCTGCATGAAGTCGCCCGGCGGCGGGCCCGCGCTGCTGTTCGAGCATCCCACGCTGCTCGCGGGCGGTGCGTCGCGCCATCCGGTGGCCGTGAACCTGTTCGGCTCCGAGCGGCGTATGGCGCTGGCGCTCGGCGTCGAGCGCCTGGACGAGATCGGCGAGCGGATCTTCGCCCTCCTGAACCTCAAGGTACCCGACACGCTGTTCGGGAAGCTCGCGATGCTGCCGCAGCTCGCCGAAGTCGCCAAGTTCCCGCCCAAGACGGTGGGCGGTCGAGCGCCTTGCCAGGAGATCGTGCTGCGCGGGCCCGACGTCGATCTCGCGCAGCTCCCGATTCCGATCTGCTGGCCGGAGGACGGCGGCCCCTACATCACCCTGCCGGGCGTCATCACCCGCGATCCGAAGACCGGCGTGCGCAACGTCGGGATGTACCGCGTGCAGGTGATCGGGCGGAACGAGGTGGCGATGCACTGGCAGCGCCATAAGGTCGGTGCGGCGCACTGGCGCGAGCTCGCGAGCCGCGGCGAGACGATGCCCGTGGCCATCGCGCTGGGCGGCGATCCGGCGAGCATCTACGCAGCCTCCGCTCCGCTCCCCCCCTCGATCGACGAATTCTTGTTTGCGGGCTTCCTGCGGCGCGAGCCCGTCCGCCTGGTGAAAGCGATCACCTCGGATCTCGAGGTGCCGGCCGAGGCGGAGATCGTGCTCGAAGGGCACATCGATCCCCGCGAAGAGCTGGTGCTCGAGGGCCCGTTCGGCGACCACACCGGGTTCTACTCGCTGGCCGATCTCTATCCCGCCGTGCACGTCACCGCGATTACGCAACGCCAC
>JBGPIJ010000236.1:0-4703 GCA_041484865.1 Gemmatimonadota bacterium | reverse complement strand
TGATCCGGTTCCGCGTGTCGGTGATGACGAGCGCGTTGCTCGTCGTGTCGGCGACGACGGAGCCGCGCCCCTTCGACACGATGGACTGCACCGCGGGCACGAGCGACGAGGCCTTCGCGTAGTTGATGCGGACGAGGCGCGTCTCGACCGGTACGGTCGAATCGGCGCGGGCGAAGTCCGCCTTGTTCAGCACGTTGATGATGCCGCCTTCAAGCACCTGGTAGGTGAGCCCCTGGGACTCGAGGACCGCGGCGAACGCCAGGTCCCACGGCTGGTTCTTGATCTCCGCCGTCACTTTCCCCTTCACGTCCTTGCCCACCACGATGGTGCGTCCGCTGAACGCGGCGAACCCGGCAACGACGTCATCGATGTCGGCGCCGTCCCACCGCACGGTGATGCGCGGCGCTTGCGACTGCGCTCCCTGAGCGGCGTGCGTCGCGAGGTAGCGGTCGATGCTCGTCGCATCCGCGCCGACGGTGGCCGGACTCACCGGCGCCGATTGCAGCTCGGACGCGGGCGACGCGGCGTACACCGCGGGCCCGGGGTCCGTCGCCACGTCGGTGGCCGGGGCGGACGGGGCCGCGCCGGCGAGCGCCTTGCGGGACCTTCCGCCGAACGCCGTCCGGTCCGCGCCGATCTCGACCCGCACCTCGGCCGCCCCGCGCTCGATGTGGTAGTCCTTCAGCGCTTCGAGATCGATGACGACGCGCACCACGTCGGGCCGGAACTGCGCATAGCGCAGGTTCCGCACGCCGCCGCGATTCTGGCCGTCGTAGAGCGTGGCGGGCGCCGCGAGGCGCGCGCCGAGGAGATCGATCACGAGGCGGGCGGGGTTCCGCAGAGTGAAGTCCTGCACCTCGACCGCGCCGTGCAGATCGATGATGACCGCGACTTTGCCCGAGGCGGGGAGGATGCTCACGGCACGGACTTCGCCGTCCCCTCTGCCCGCTTGGGATCTCGCGACAGCCCGCGGCGCCGCCGCCATTACGGCCAGCGCGACGAGAGCAGCGATGCGCTTCATGGTATGTCCTCCTGCTTCGCGAGCTGCAGACTTTCCTGCCGCTCGAAGCCGAATTCCTGCACGGTGAACACGATCTCCCGGGGCCGGATCTCGGTCACCTTGAGCCGTCCCATGATGTCGCCGGACTTGGCGCGATACCGTTTGCCGTTCGTCACATCGCGCAGCACCGCGACGCTGCGCACGGGGTAGCGCTGGTCGTAGTAGATGCCCACGAGCTTTAGGTCCGAAAGCAGCGGCCGGATGTCGCCGGATTTGAGGAGCGACAGGAACGGATCGCGACCGGCGCCCTCGTAGGCGAAGACTTCCCGGACCAGCGTCGGCCGTCCCGCGGAATCGCGCCGCACGGCGCTGTCGGGCTTCGCCTGCGCGCCCGAGACCCCGGCGGCAAACGCGAACAGCACCGCGGCCGCCATCTCGATCCTCATAGCCTGCCGGGTTTGGCCGGCGCCTTCACGCCCGCCGGAACCGGCGGGGCCGGTGCCTTGACGTAGGTGCGAATCGCGAAGTCCACCTCGAGCAGCGCGCCCACCGTGTCCTTGAGCTGACGCTGCGCCCCCTGCGAAGCGGGCCGCATCGCCACGTCCTGCGGCACGACGACGCGCGACAGGCTTGCGATGTCGGACAGGTACTCGCCGAGTTGGTCGTAATGCCCGAGGATCTCGAGCCGGTAGCGATAGGTGTCGAACGGCTGGCCGGGATCGACCGGCAACGGTTCGATCCTGCCGATCGTCACACCGCGCACCTTCGCCTTGGTCGAAATGTCGTCGATCAAGGCCGGGACCTCGTTCTGCTCGGGCACGAGCCGCCGCATCAGACCCAGCATGCTCCGGTACTGCTCTACCTTCTGCCGCAGGTCCTCGACCGTGCCCTGCGCGAGGTCTTCCTTGACCCGCTCCACGATGGTGTTCAGACTGTCGATCTCGGACTTCGTCGCGGTGATCTGCTGGCTCGTCGGCTCGTAGTAGTACTTCCAGAACCCGTAACCCACCACGGCGGCCACCACCGTGATGAGCAGCATCACCTGGCTGCGCTGATCGCTCGGAAGGAGGGCCATGCCGGCTACCTCCCCGACTCGGTAAAGGGCACGGTGTGGATGTACACGGAGTCGGCGACCCGATAGCGCGCGGTCACCATGAACGCCGTCACCGGGCGATCCTGCTCGAGGACCGTCTGGGAGTTGGCCGGGGTCACATCCGCGAGCCACGGCGAGGCGGCGAGCTGCCGCAGGAACGTCGTGTAGGCCTGAATATCCACGGTGCTCCCCGTGATCTGCAGCGTCAGCACGGGAGGGGGCGCCGGCATTCCCGGCTTGGCCGCCGCACCCGCCGCCGGCGGGGCGCTTGGGGCCGACGCGGACGCGCTGACCGAGGAGACGCCCGTCAGCCAGGTGTACGGGGGCAGCGCCTTGGTCAGCTGGTCGAGGACGTGAGGCCAGACGTAGCGGTCGGCATCGATGGCGCGGATGATGTCGATCTCCGCGACGAGCGAGTCACGCATCTTCTCCGACTGCCGCTTCTGTGCGATCACGGCGTCGAACCGCCGCTTCTCCGTCCGCACCGCCTCGAGCCGCGAGTTGAGGACGCCGAGCCGCGCGCGCGTGGTGACGAACCCCGCCAACGCGCCGCCGAGTACCAGGATCCAGGCCGCGCAGGCCGCGAGCAGCCAGGGATTGGTGACGCTCACGATCAGCCCGCGGAAGGTGTCGAGGAACGCGAACGCTTCGCGTTTGCCGGCTTTGGCGGCCTTCTTGCCCTTCCGGGGAAGGAGGTTGATTTCGATCACGAGAGGCGCCTCAGCGCGAGCCCCACCGCGAGCATGAGCAGGGGCGCCACCTCGTCGACCGGCACGGCCTCGAACACCGAATCGCGCACCTTGAGGCGCTGAACCGGGCTCGCCAGCTCGACCGGGACTCTAAGACGGCGGGAGAGGGCTTCGTTCAGGCCGGGTACCCGGGACCCTCCGCCGATCGTGTAGATGTAGCTGAGTCCCCCCGTGGTGCGCGACGCGGCCGTAATGAAGGCGGCAGCCCGCTCCACGCCGACGGCGATCTCCTCGCTCTGCGTTTCGATGTAGCCCGCGAGGTCGTCACTCTGCGTTTGCCCCTGAATCACCCGCTCCGCGTCGTCCGCGGAAAGCTGCTTTTCCCGCTGCAGGTCCTCGCGAAAGCGGCGCGTGCCGACCGGAAGATCCCGCGTCACGAGCGGCACGCCGTCTTCGAGGATGTTCACGTTGGTGACTTCGTGACCCACGTTGAGGAGCGCCACAACCCCTTGCATCGCACTGGGGTGGTTCAGCTCGAAGGCGTTGTGGATCGCGAAGGCATCCACGTCGATGATGGCGGCCTGGAGGCCGGCTTCGGCGAGCAGCGCGGAGCGGCTCTCCACCAGCTCGCGTTTCGCCCCCACCAGCAGGACGTTCATCTGGAGCCCCTCGGCGTCGGGGTCCAGGATCTGGAAGTCCAGCTCGACGCTCGCCATGTCGAAGGGGACGTGCTGCTCGGCCTCCCATCGAATCACCTCGCGAGCCTCCGCCTCCTTCATGCGGTCCATCTGGATCTTCTTGACGATCACGTCGCGGCCGCCCACGGCCGATATGACCGATCTTTGCTTCACACCAGCGGTCGAGAGGAGACCCCGAATAGCCTCCGAAACGATCCCGGGGTCCATGATCTCGCCTTCCACGATGGCGTCGGCGGCGACACCGGTTATCGCCGCCTTGACGAGCTCCGGCTCGGTGCCCGAGTGATCGATCACGGCGACTTTGATCATCCCGGAGCCAATATCCAGCCCGACCGAAGTTTTTTTGCCACCGAGGAGCCCAAATAGCGCCATTTGCCCTAATATCCGAAGGATAGGGATCGGACAGCGAACTACAGTACGGTCCAACCCTTATCCTGTCAAGCCTCGAACCTACTTTAGACCGACACACCAAGTCGCTATTCTGTCAGTACTTACCTCATTTTCAACGACGCATTCCGATGCCAGGGAAACCACAAACAATTGCAGCATAGAATCTTACACGCCTAGTAGAGCTGCACCCATCCCCGCGAGCGTGCCGGCGTGACGATGCCCGTACTCTCGAGCACCTTGAGCACCGCGCACGACGAATAATTGATGTTGGCGTGGCCGCTCAGCTGATTCGTCCCGAAGTTGACGCTGTCGTGAACCATCGTGGCGCCCCAGAAGTGCGCGTCGGTGCTGCCGCCACCCGCAGTCTTGAGCGACCCCTGCACGATCGTGATCCCGAACCACTGGAAGCCGCCTTGAACGGACAGAGAGCCGTCTATGAGCAGGATTCCCTGCCCCTGCACACCGTTGATAGTGGCATCTCCGGTGACGTGCACGATCGGGAAGTAGCTCCCGCATGGCTGGGTCGGGTTCACCCCATCGCCCCAGTTGGTCGCGACCGTCAGGTTGCACTGCCCGCTGGTGACGACCGGTCCGATGCTGTTCGCGAAGTTCTGGCCAGGCAGGGTGATGTTCGCCATCGCCGCAAGCTGGGTATACGTGACGTCCCCGAACTTGGAGAACGTCGAGTCCGTCACCGAAGCATCGATGAGGACCGGCGGGGAGCCGATGATGCTGGCGCTGCCCGAGGTCGTGACGGTCGTTCCCTGATCGGCGCGGATTCCCGCCAGCGCGGGCTGGGTTGGGGGGCAGGCGGCCCAGCCGGCGGGAATCTG
>JBGPIJ010000235.1:0-4706 GCA_041484865.1 Gemmatimonadota bacterium | reverse complement strand
GGTCATGCTGGGCTACCTCGACGACCCGTCAGCGACGGCCGAGGCGCTCAAACGGCACCGCGACGGCCGGACGTGGCTCCACACGGAGGACATTGGGCACCGGGATGCGGACGGCTTCTTCTATTTCCGCGGTCGGCTCAAGCGGATGATCAAGTCCTCCGGCTTCAACGTCTATCCCGCGGAGGTGGAGCAGGTGATCGGCCAGCACCCCGCCGTGGCGGAGGCCTGTGTGGTCGGCGTGCCGGACCCGTCCCAGGGCGAGCGGGTCAAGGCGTTCGTGGTGCTCCGGGCCGGGCAGACGCCGAGCCCCGTGTTCGCGCAGGAGATCATGGCGCACTGCCGGGATCGCCTGATCAAGTGGTCCTGCCCTCGGGACGTCGAGTTCCGGAGCGAGCTTCCCCACACCCGCATCGGCAAGGTGGACTTCCGGGCGTTGGTGCGCGGCCAGCCAATAACGGGGCACTGATATGGCGCGAGGCTCCTTCACCGGCCGGGTGGTGTGGATCACGGGCGCCTCCTCGGGCATCGGGCGCTCGCTGGCCCTGGCGTTCGCTGCCGCCGGGGCCCGGCTCATTCTGTCGGCGCGTCACAAGGAAGCGCTCGCAGAGGTGCAACGCGCCTGCGGTACCGCGGAGGTACGCTTGGTTCCATTCGACATCGCCGATCTCGATGTCGTCCCGGCCCGGGCAGCCGAGGCACTGGCCTGCTTCGGCGGCGTCGACATCATGGTGCACAACGCCGGGCTCGCGGCGCGCGGCCGGGTAGCGGACACTACCCGTGAGGTGCACGAGCGAGTCCTCCGCACCAACTACCTGGGTCCGGCCCTGCTCACCCAGGCGCTGCTGCCATCGATGCTCGCGCGGGGCGGCGGGCACTTCGTCGTGATCAGCAGCCTCTCGGGCAAGTACGGCGGGCCCCTGCTCGCCGCGTATGCGGCTTCCAAGCATGCCCTGCACGGCTTCTTCGAGTCGCTCGAGGCAGAGGAGCACAACCGGGGGATCGTAGTCACGTTCGTCGTGCCGGGGTTCATCAAGACCGACATCACCGCGCACGCGCTCACGGGCTCGGGCGGCACCTTCGGTCGCGTACTGCCGCTCTACCGGAACGCCATGAGTCCGGACGAGTGCGCCCGTCGGATTCTGCGCGCCGTCGCCCGGCGCCGGCAGGAGGTGCTGGTCGGCGGGGCCGAGGTCTGGACGGTCTACCTCAAGCGCTGGTTCCCGCGTGCGCTCGCGGTGGTGGCCCGGAGCCACCCGGTGCGGCTGCGGAACAGACTGCTCGGTTGGATACCCATTCTGGGACGGCGGTGGCGCCCCCCAAAGCCCTGAATTCGAACGCCCCAACGGTCCCGCCGCCCAGCTCAATCGCATCGCTTCTTCTACTTCGACGCCACGGGGAGCATCTTGCCGAGCGGAGGTGTCAGAAACGTCGCCGCCACGCCGGCATGGTCCGACGGCCACAGGCCCGACGCGGTCCGATCGGCCGGACGATCACCGACGACGTGCCGCGCGATGACCAGGGTGCCGGCGCGCACGACCGCGGGCAGGTTGCGGGTGAAGATAAAGTCGATCCGCTGATCGAGCGCAGACCGCGGGTTCGACAGATCCACGCTTTGGCAGCAGGTCAATCCCGGCGCGTGGCGGCCCCGCTCGACCCAGCTGTCCGCGAACCGGGCGCCGAGCATCATCCCGTAGGTCGGGGTCGCGGCGGCGGGGACCTTGCCGTAGGCGTCGGAGTTGAAGTCACCCACCAGAATCGTCGGGCGCGTCTCGTTCTGGAGCAGGGCGAGCAGCTCCTGAGCCTGCGCGACCTGGACCGGCTCGGCCTGCTGAAACTCGAGGTGCGTCGCGACGAACCGGTAGGTGCGACCTGCGACCGACGCCTCGATCGAGCTCCAGCCTTCGTAGACACCCGACTGCAGTGCGCCGAACGAAATGGGAATGTAGGCCGCGTACTTGCCGTGCTGCGAGTTCGTGAACGCCACGTCGGCGCGCGCGAGAATCGCGTCGCGGTCGGTCACGCGGACGTCGTCGAACATCGGGAAGCCCGTGCCAGGGTCGAAACCGGTCAGGACCGGCACTTCGACGTCCGTGGTGGAGTCGGCTGCGGCGACGACGTAGTGCAACCCCCGAGCCTCGAGCGAATCGAGGATGAGCGCCACGAAGTCGTACACCACCTGCGCGGCCGGCGAGGTCCCGCCGAACGCGGCGTCACCCGGGTGCTGCACGCGATAGAACGCGGCCTCCTGTAGCCCCACCAGATGCGGGCGCTCGACCGCGATCTCGGCCGCGATCGCCCCCGCGCGCGCCGGAAAGTCATTGTGCCGCACCATCGCCCATGCCGCGGCGGCCGCGACCGGAATGTCCTCAGGCGCGGCCGTGAGCAGTGGACCGAAGTCGGCGCCGTAGTACACGTTATGCGTCAGGACCGTGAACCGCGCTCCGCCGGCGGTGGCCGCGACCTCTTCGAACCCGCGGACGGCCGCGCGCGGCGGCGCGACTCCCGCGACACCGCCGTCGCTGCAACCGGCCACAAGCGCGGCCGCAGCCGCGGCGACGACGAGCCTGATGGTTTTCATGGAATCCCCCTTTGCCGATGCTGGCACGCGCTACAACGGGCGGGGCCCGCCCTTACGGCCAATGTGCGACCCAGGCGCTGAGGGAACCCTGAAAGAACTCGGAAGCTCGCTGTGGGATCGGGCTGGCGCTTGGAGCCGTCTCGAAGTGAGTCAGGGCAGAGACTCACACGCGGGCAGGGGAACGTTGATGGGCGCCGCGACCGGCCCGGAGGCGCTGGCGCTCGCCGAACGGGTCATGCCCGGGATGAACGGCGACGAGGTGGCGCTGCTGCTCCTCGCCGTGCGTCCGTAGATGGAAGGTGGCGGTGGTTGTAGCTATTTCGGACGGACGGAAAAACCCAGCGCCACGTCCCTGTGAACGTGGCGCAACAGGCAGCCGAGGGAGTGCGGCAGCGTGCGACGGGCTGCCGCGCTCCCTCGGGACGCTAGTCGGATTCCTTTTTCGTCTTGTTGTCCTCGTGCTCGAACACCGTGATGCAGCCCGTGCCCTTGAAGCCGAACTGGACGCAAGCGGTGTTGTCGGTCGTGGGGTCCGCGACCTGTGCGAGCGACACCCCCACGGCGGTGAAGATGTGATTGTTGTGCCTGAACGCCGAGGGAGTTCTCCCGCCCACGTCGAGCACGTTCTGCAGCCACAAGCCGCTGCGCCCATCGACCACACCGAGCGAGGTCGTGGTCGCGCCGCCGGGCGTGGCGCCGCCCGGAGTTCCGCTGACGACGTAGAAGCGGTGGTCGCCCGGGTTGAAGAACGTCTCATCACTCGAGGAGACTTCTGTCACCACGTTGACCACGGCTCCGGTTCGCGCGTCGAAAACGACGTTGCCCTTGCCGCACACGGGCATGATGACGTGCTGATCGCGCTCGTCGATCGAGAGATCGTTGATCATGCCGGTCCCAGGCGTGATCCCGGGCATGAGGTCGGCGCAATTGGGAATCATGTACTTCGTTTCGATCAGCATCGTGTGGGGATCGATAACCGCGACGTACTGGGTCCCGCCGGTCGCCGCGTTGCAGGCGGTGGGAGCCGCGGTGCCACTGCAGGTCGGCACCGGGAGCAAGAAGCGGTGCAGCTCACGGTCCCACACCGGCGCCTCGGTCGTCCCCTTCGCGTCGGGGAACGATACAGTGCCGAGAATGGCGTACGGGGGCCTGGCGGAAATGAACGTGGCGTACGGCGCGAGCGTCCGAACGTCCGGATAGCTCACCGCGGCGGCTGTCGGGCATGTCGTGTGCGTGGTGCAATACGCCAGACTGAGGGGGTTCGGATTCTCGACCAGAATGATCTGATCCTCGGGATCGTACGTCATCTCGTTGATGCGACCGCAGTAGTGGGTCGTCCCCGTCCCGCCGTCGCACGCGCCGACGGCCGTGCTGATCGAGGCCACGAGGTGCGGAGAATGGCCGCTCACATCGATCACCCGTACCGTGCTATTGCCGTCGGAGATCCACGCCTCTCCATGCCTGGTGGGGACGATGCTGTTCGGTCCCTGGCCGTTGGACGTGGCCGTACCGCCGCCGTAGGTGATCGTGCCACCGCTTGCTCCCGTCGCCGCGCCGACGAACCCGCCAACGCGACCGATGTACTCGAAGTGCTCGGCGTCGATGACGTCCACGCCTTGATTCGATTGGTCGTCGACCAGGAGGGTCTCCGTCGTCGGATCAGTCCAGCTCTTGGCCACGCTGACGAGCGGCTTGCCCGGCACCGTGATCGCACACAGCATCACCACGGGGGCGTTCTTCTTGTCATTGTCCCTGTCTTCCCGACACTTGTTCTGCGAACCGGAGCCATGTTCAGCGCTCTTGCCGAGCGAGAGCGACGGCCGCGGCGAGGTCGATTGCTGAACCTCACAGCTGACAGCGACGGCAACACCGATGAGAACCGGTGCAAGTCGCGCGAGGACCTTCATGCGAGCCTCCGCAAAAGGGGTGAGCCGATGGCCGGAATCTCCCCACCCAAGCCACCGGTCTGCACGGCCCATCATGGAGCCTGATTTCAGAGGCCGCAAGGTGATTACATCGGTGACCATGACGGGTGGGTGTTGCGGCGTCGCGACAGGGGTGGGGCGGTCAGCGTTTCCCCAGTACGACCGCCAGCACGATCTCGACGAGGATCAGCACGATGATCACG
>JBGPIJ010000234.1:0-4721 GCA_041484865.1 Gemmatimonadota bacterium | reverse complement strand
TCGCCGTCATCCACCAGCGTCATCAGCGCGAGGTAGAGCGCCTCCTGCGAGCCCGCCGTCACGATGACGCGGTCGACTCCCGCCCGGAGCCCCGGATACCCGGCCGCCACCCGCTCGCGGAGCGCCAGCAACCCCGCGTGCGTGGTGTACCCGTTCCGCTCCTCGCGAATCACTCGCACAGCGGTCTCGAGCACGACGTCGGGCGTGGGCAGATCCGGCTCGCCCAGCCCGAGGTTGATGCTCGCCGCCGGCGCGCGATCGAAGAACTCGCGGATCGCGCTCTTCGCGATCCCGCGCATCCGCTTCGGGGGCTGGAACGCGCTCATCGCAGCGCCTCCTCCAAAACCGTCGCCGCATCGGTTCGGGCGTCGCGGTATTTGACGATCACGGGCGTGTAGAGCGACAGCCCCTGCTCGGTAGCGAACGCGCCCTTCGCCGCGCGCGCCCCCGGCACCACGACCGCGCCCGCGGGAATCTCGAGCACGCCGCCCTCCGGGCGGCGGTACACCTCGCCGCGCGCGACGTCGTAGACGGGGGTGGATCCCGTGAGGATCGTGCCCGCCGCGAGGATGGCGCGCTCGCGCACGACCGTCCCTTCGTACACGCCACAGCCGCCGCCCACGACCACATCGTCTTCGACGATCACCGGCAGGGCACCGACCGGCTCGAGTACGCCGCCGATTTGGGCGGCGGCCGAGAGATGGACCCGCCGGCCGATCTGCGCGCACGACCCGACGAGGGCGTGGCTGTCGATCAAAGTGCCTTCGTCCACATAGGCGCCCACGTTCACGTACATCGGCGGCATGCAAACGACCCCTGGCGCGACGAAGGCGCCGTCGCGAATCGTCGAGCCTCCGGGAACGATGCGGACGCCGTCGGCGAGCGTCGTATCGCGCACCGGATAGGTGTCCTTATCGAAGAAGCGAAACGTCCGGTCGGCCGACATGTCCGTGAGCGCGCCCATTCGAAAGCCGACGAGGATGCCCCGCTTGACCCACGCGTTCGCGCGCCAGCGGCCGTCCGATCCCCGCTCCGCCGCCCGTACCTCGCCGGAGGACAGCGCGGCGCGAAATGCGGCGAACGCGCGACGATCGCCATCGTCGTACGTGCCGCGAGACGACGCGGCGAGCGCCTCGATCGACTCACGCAGCGACATGCGCCGGCCGGTCGAGCACGCCCAGCTCCTTCAGGACTTCGCGCAGCCGCGCCCGGGTCTGGTCCAGCACCGGCACGAGCGGTAGCCGGAACCGATCCTCGAGCAGCCCCATGAGCGCCATCGCGGCCTTTACGGGCCCGGGATTCGACTCCAGGAAATTCGCTTCCATGAGCGGCAGCAGCCGGAAGTGCAGCTCCCGGGCGGCCGGGCCGTTTCCTTCGAGCGCGAGCTCCGCGAGCCGCGCCATCAGGTCGGGCACCTCATTGGCCACGACCGAAATCACGCCCTCGGCGCCGAGCGCGATGAGCGCGAGCGTTACCGCGTCATCCCCGGAGAGCACGGTGAAGTTCGCCGGGCGGGAGCGCAGGATCGCCATGATCTGGGTGAGATCGCCGGAGGCCTCCTTCACGCCGACGATGTTCTCGACCAGGGCGGCGAGCTGGAGAACCGTGGCCGCCTGAATGTTCGACGCGGTGCGCGCCGGCACGTTGTAGAGCACGACCGGAAGTCCCGGCACCGCGTTCGCGACGGCGGTAAAGTGGGCCGTCAGTCCGGCCTGGGTCGGCTTGTTGTAGTACGGCGCGACCACGAGCACGCCGTCGACCCCGGCCGCGCGCGCCGCTTTGGCGCGTTCGACCGTGACCGCGGTGGAGTTGCTGCCGATCCCCGCGAGCACGTGCGCCCGGCCCCGGGCCGCTTCCGCTGTGAGCCGGATGACGCGCATCTGCTCTTCGGGAGTGAGCGTCATCGCCTCCCCGGTCGTGCCGCATGGGACGAGCAGCTTCACACCGCCCGCGAGTTGCCGCTCGACCAGCGCGCGCATGCGCGCCTCGTCCAGTCGCCCGTCCGCCGCGAACGGCGTGACGAGAGCGGTACCGCACCCTCGCAGCCACTCCACGCGCGTCGTCATCGCCGGCCCTTCCTTTCCGCCTCGAGGACTTCGTCCAAGACGTCGCTGAAGGCGGAAACACCGCGGCGACCGGCGGCGAGCCAGGCGGCCGCCGCCAACGCCCCGGCCGCGAAGCCGTCGCGCGACCGGGCGCTGTGGGTCAACGTGATTTCGTCCGCCGCCGAATCGAACCCGACCCGGTGCACGCCCGGGATGTGTCCCGCCCGCGTGCTCGTCACAGGGACGTCGTGCCCGAGCCGCAGGGCGAGCAGCCGGCGCAACTCGAGCGCCGTACCGGACGGCGCGTCCCGCTTCTTCGCATGATGGGCCTCTTCGATGAACGCCCCGTAGGCGTCGAGCCCCCGGAACAGCTCCCCGGCCCGGCTCACCACACGATAGAACAAATTCACGCCGATGGAGAAGTTCGCGCCATAGACCATCGCGCCGCCGGACTCCTCCACGGCACGCTGCACCTGCGCCTGCCGATCGTCGCCCTGCCAGCCTGTCGTTCCGAGCACGAGCGGCACGCCGGCCCGCGCGCAGGCGGTGACGTGCGTGAGCACGGCGTCGGCTACCGAGAAGTCGATCGCCGCGTCGTGCCCGCGGAGGCGGGGCACCAGCTCCTCGACCGAGGCGCGTGCGTCGCGCGACGTGAGGACGAGCCCGATCTCGTGCCCCGCCTCGCGCGCGCGCGCCACAGCGGCGCGGCCCATCTGCCCGCTCCCGAAGAAGGCGAGCTTCACCGTTCCACCACCGCAGCCGGCTGGGCGAGCAGTTGGCGCGCGAGGTGCGCGTACAGCTCCACGCCGCGCTCGAGCTCCGCCTTCGAGATCCGCTCACCCGCGGTGTGCGCGTCGTGGATCGAGCCCGGTCCGAAGAGCAGCGGCGTCCCCCAATTCGCGAGGTGAGGAATATCCGTGGTGAAGCCGACGATGGTCTGCTCGAACCCTGGGACGACCGTGAGGCGCGCGGCCGGCGTCGTGCTCAGGTACTCGATCCGCGCCCGGCCCGCCACGGCCCGTTCCAGCAGCTCGCGGACGGGCGCCTGATCGGTCACGAGCCGGATGTGGAGATCAGCGCTCGCCGCCGGCGCGATCACGTTGGCCGCCGCGCCCCCCGCAATCATCCCGATGTTACAGGTCGTCTCGCCCAAGTATCCGTCCTTGGGCCAGGCAATCGCTCGCACATCGTCGAGGATGTCGAGCAGCAGGTGAATCGCGGAGCGGCCCCGCTCGGGGTACGCCGAATGACCGCCGGTTCCTTCGACATGGAGGGTGACGCGAAGCGACCCCTTGGAGCCGGCGGCGAGCTTGTTCTCGGTCGGCTCGCCCACGATGAGCCAGCGGCACCCGCGGGCGGCGGGATGCTCGTTCGCCGCCCGGGCGCCGAGGCTGCCCTGCTCCTCGTCCACCACGAACAGCAGGCCGATCTCCCGGATCCCCTCCGCGCGCAGCCGCTCGGCGGCCGCGACCTGCGCGGCAATGATGCCTTTGGCGTCGCACGCCCCGCGCCCGTACACGAATGCGCCGTCCTCCGACGACGGGACGTGCGGGGCTACGGTGTCGACATGGGTGCAGAAGACGACGAGCGGAGCGATGTCCGTCGTCGCGAAGATTTCCGGCCGGCCGGGGACTCCCTCGAGCACCTCGACCTCCCAGCCCAGCGCCTCCAGGTAGCCCGCGAGGAAGCGTGTCGTCTGCTCTTCGTCGCCCGAGACCGAGGGGATGTCCACCAGGCGCCGGGTCAACGCGACGGGATCGCCGCCCGCCACGGCCAGCGCGGCTCCGTCCGACGCCACCCGAGGCCGGGGGCCCTCGAGCAACGCCGCGTGCAGCCGCGTCACGACCTCGCGCACCTGGTCTTCGTCCACGACGAAGGTGAGATTGACGCGCGATGCGCCCTGCGAGATGAGCGAGACGTTGATGTCCGGGAGCGTCTCGAACACGCGTGCGGCGATGCCGGGCGTGGTCCGCAGGCCCTCGCCCACCACGCAGATGATCGCCCGCCGCTCCTCCACCCGCACCTCACCGAGCGCCTTCAACTCCGTCACCACCGCGGGGAGCGCCGCGCAATCCTCGACGGTGAGCGACAGACTCACCTCGGACGTCGTCACGACGTCCACGGGCACATGGTGGCGATCGAACACTTCGAACAACGCGCTCAGGAAGCCGTACGCCCCGAGCATCCGGGCGGACGTGATCTGGAGAACGGTGATCCCGGTCTTGTGCGCGATCGATTTCACCGCGCCCGGCCAGTGTTCCGCCTCGTTGGTGACGAGCGTTCCCGCGTCGCGGCTGGCGCGCGAGTTCACGATGCGCACGGGGATGCCGCGCGCCAGCGCGGGCTGAATCGTCTTGGGATGCAGGACCTTCGCGCCGAAGTACGCGAGCTCCGACGCCTCGGCGTAGGAAAGGCTGGGGATCGTGTGCGCGTTGGGCACGAGCCGGGGATCGGCGGTGAGTACACCCGACACGTCCGTCCAGATCTGGATCTCCTCGGAGCCGAGCGCGGCGCCGACCAGTGCCGCGGTGTAGTCCGACCCGCCGCGGCCCAGCGTGGTCGTGGCGCCGGCGTGCGAGCGCGCAATGAATCCCCCCAGCACGGGGATCCGGCCGCTCTCGAGCAGCGGGAGCACCTCCGCCCGGGTGCAGCGCTCCGTCTCGGACATGTCGGGAT
>JBGPIJ010000233.1:0-4747 GCA_041484865.1 Gemmatimonadota bacterium | reverse complement strand
GCCTATGTCGAGCGGGTGAAGCGCGGCGAGCTGCGGCTCATGGGCTTCGGGCACCGCATTTACAAGAACTACGACCCGCGGGCGAAGATCATCAAGCGGATCGCGGACGAGGTGTTCGCCGTGACCGGCAAGAATCCGCTGATCGATCTCGCGGTCGAGCTCGAGCGCATCGCGCTCCAGGACGACTACTTCGTCTCGCGCAAGCTGTACCCGAACGTCGATTTCTACTCCGGCCTCATCTACGAGGCGATGCAGATTCCGGTCGACATGTTCCCGGTGCTGTTCGCGATCGGGCGGACGCCGGGGTGGCTGGCGCAGTGGCAGGAGATGCTGCTCGACAAGGAGCAGCGCATCGCCCGGCCCCGCCAGGTTTACGTGGGAGCGGACGCGCGGGAGTACGTCCCGATTGAGCAGCGCCGGTAAATCCCCCAACCCTCACGGGAGAGACTGATGGCCACCTACATCATGCTGTCGAACCTGACCGACGAGGGCGCCAAGACCCTGAAGGAAAACCCGGGACGCCTACAGGAGGTCAACAAGGAAATCGAAAAGCTCGGCGCCAAGGTGACGGCGCAGTACGCCACGCTCGGCCTCTACGACTTCGTCAACGTGGTGGAGGCGCCGGACAACGCCACGATCGCGCGCGTGTCCGCGACGCTGGGCGCGCGGGGGAGCGTGCGTCTGCTCACCCTCCCCGCGATTCCCGTGCAGGACTTCCTGAAGAGCCTGAAGTAGCCCGCCGTTAACGGCGGACGCGACCCGCGCGCGCTCGAATCGAGCGCGCCGGCCTCGCGACGGCGGCTTTCACCGCGCGCGGCGCCATCGGAGCGACCGAGGGCTCAAATCCGGGGATCACTTCACGCGGAAACGTCTGCCCCACGAGCTTCTCGATGTCGCACATGAGCAGCCATTCGTCGGGCGACATCAGCGTCAGCCCCACGCCGCGCTGACCGGCACGGGCCGTCCGGCCCACCCGGTGCACGTAGACCTCCGGGTCCGTCGGCACGTCGTAGTTCACCACCATGCGAATGTCGTCCACGTCGATGCCTCTCGCGGCGATGTCGGTGGCGACCAGGGTATCCGCGCCCGCTCCCCCGTTGCGAAACGCGTCGAGGGTGCGCTGGCGATGGCTCTGGGCCTTGTCGCCGTGTATCGCGTTGGCGGTGATGTCCTCGCGGCGCAGGAACGTCACGAGCTTGTCCGCGCCGTATTTCGTCCGCGTGAAGACGAGCGTCCGTCCCTCAGGCTTCGCCCGGAGAATGCGGGCGAGCACGTCGCGCTTCTGGAGCTTGTCCACGGCGACGAGCACATGTTCAACGCCCTCCGCGGGGGCGGCGCGGCGTCCAATTTCAACCGAGGCATGTCCCTGCATGGCGCGTTGCGCCAGGCGGTCCACGTCGGCCGAGATCGTGGCGGAAAAGAGCAACGTCTGGCGTTCCGCGGGGAGCGCGTTGAGGATGCGGCGCACGTCGGGGGCGAACCCCATGTCGAGCATGCGGTCCGCCTCATCGAGCACCAGCACCTCGACCCGCGAGAAATCCAGGTGGCCCCGGCCCATGTGATCGAGCAGCCGGCCCGGCGTCGCCACGACGATGTCAACGCCGCGCCCGAGCGCCTTCGTCTGCGGCTCTACGCCCACGCCACCGTACACCGCCGTGGCGGTGACGGACACGTGACGGCCGTACGCGCGCGCGCTTTCCAGCACCTGTTCGGCGAGCTCGCGCGTGGGTACGAGAATCAGCGCCCGCAACACGCCGCTCGGACCCTTGGCGAGGCGTTGCAGGATCGGCAGCAGGAACGCGGCGGTCTTACCGGTGCCGGTTTGCGCCGACCCGATGAGATCGCGGCCCGCCAGCGCGATGGGAATCGCTTCCCGCTGAATAGGGGTGGGCTGCTCGTAGCCTTCATCGGCGACGGCGCGAACGAGTTCGGGGACAAGCCCCAGTGAGGTAAACGGCATGAATACACTTTTCCTTCCGAAATACACACACACGCACGCTGCCAGTGGCTTGGCCACCGCGTTGCAGCGTCACTATCGATTGTGAACCTTGGGGATCAGACCAGGCGTGTGTTCAGCGCCGGTGCCGCTCCTGAGCGGGACCGTCCTTCGAAAGGATGCCAGCTCGCGGTTCTTCGTTGCGCCCCAAATCTAATGGGAAAGCCCCGTTCGCGGTAGCTCCCGCTCGGAGCGCTCCTTCCGGACCAGCACCACCAGGCCCACGACGATGATCGTCGCGAAGGAGAACCATTGAATCGCATAGGACAGATGGGGACCATCGGTCAACTCAGGAGCGGGCCAGCGGCGCAGGCCGGCCCCGCGTCCGTCGGGCAGCGCCTGCACGACGAACGGCAGCAGTCGGTAGGGCAGCGACTCCCTCTTTGGATCTACATCGCCGTGGCCGCGGGGGGCGGCGAGGGCGAGCCCGACGATGGCCGTCGAATCGGGCTCCCGGAGAGCGCTTTGGTCCACATGGTAGGCATCGGCGGAGCGCGCCCAGCCACGATCCACGAGAACCGCGCTGCCATCCGGCAGCCGTAGCGGCGTGACGAGATCCACCCCGGGCATGTCCTCGAAGCTCCGCGGCCGCCACATTCGTTCGTTCGCAAAATCGTACACGCCCCGGGCGTGCACGCGCCGGTCCAGCACCGACTCGGCGGCAACCGCTCCGGACAGCTCGACCGGGGGCCGATCGCGTGCCGCGACTGCCGCCGCATTGCGCGCCCGCCGCTGGTGCAGCCGCGCGAGCTGCCAGATCCCAAGCCGCACGCACGTGGCCGCGACGAGCAGCGCGAGCACTAGACCGACGACGTCACGCCTCCCCAGGTCTACCCTTCCCCCTTCCCGTTGCCACTTGCCGGTTGCCGGTGTTACTCGAGTTTCGCGTCCAGCTTCATCTGCACGTTCCCCTTCAGCGCGCCCGACACCGGGCACCCGTCCTTCGCCGCCTCGGCCGCCTTCTGAAACGTCGCCTGGTCGATCCCCGGTACTTTGGCCCGCACGCGCAGGTCCATCGTCGTGATCTTGAACCCGCTCC
This sequence comes from Gemmatimonadota bacterium, assembly GCA_041484865.1. Classification (GTDB taxonomy): domain Bacteria; phylum Gemmatimonadota; class Gemmatimonadetes; order Gemmatimonadales; family GWC2-71-9; genus AG25. Next base: position 1,712 of record JBGPIJ010000233.1, on the reverse strand, counting down.
CGACTTTGTCGATCGTGCAGGCAGCCGTCGTTTCCACCCGCGTGACCGGCGTGCCGGCCTGCTCGAGCCCGGCCGAGAGCGCCATGCTGAAGCACGCGGCGTGGGCCGCCGCGATCAGCTCCTCCGGGTTCGTCCCCGCCGCCCCCCCGAAGCGAGTCCGGAACGAGTAGCTCCCGCCAAACGCGCCACTTCCGGCCTTGAAGCTGCCCTTGCCCTCCTTGAAAGTCCCCTCCCACACCGCGCTCGCGCGACTGGTAGTCATGACCGGCTCCGTGAAGGTGGAATGTTCGGAAATCTGGCGGAACGACGAACGAGGCGCTACGCTTGCTCCGATACCCGTGCGAACCAGGAGCGCCGACTAATGGCTACCAAGAAGAAGCCGATGGCCACCAAGAAAAAGAAGAACCCCAAACGTCCCCGCCCCCGCCCCCGCGCTCGTTCCACCACTCGGCAAACCAAATCGGTGGCAGCCCGGGCACAGACGCCCCGCCGCACGCCCGAATCGCTCCGGCTCCGTTCCCTCGCGGCGACGCTCACGGTAAAGGATCTCACCCGGAGCATGGCGTGGTACCGTGACGTGCTCGGCTTCACGCCGGCGGACCGCTGGGAACAGGACGGCAAGCTCCGCGGAGTGCAGATGCGCGCGGGGATTTGCGACGTCACCCTCAACCAGGACGACTTCGCCAAGGGTCGCGACCGGAACAAAGGCGAAGGATTCCGGCTGTGGGTGTCCACGGTACAGAGCATCGACGCCATCGCGGCGCGCGCCCGGGCGAACGGCGCCACGCTCGACCGCGAGCCGCGCCGCACAGAGTGGGGCGCGTACGCGTTCGCGATCACCGACCCCGATGGGTTCAAAATCACGTTCGTTCAGGAGACGTGACCCGGGCTCGATCCCGGGCTCGGCCCGCATGATGGCTCGTCGTTTCATCCAGGCAACGGCCTGGCTCGCTGCCCTGCCGATCGCCGGCGCCGCGCAGCAAACCGTCACGGGCAGCTCACCGTTTCGCACGCTCGCGCTCCCCGCGGCGACGCTGGCCCGCAGCGCCTCGGGTGAGCCGGGCCCCCGCTACTGGCAGCAGCGCGCCGACTACGTCATTCGCGCGACCCTCGATACCGCGACGCAGACGCTCACCGGGTCCGAGCGGATCCACTACGTCAACCATTCCCCCGACTCGCTGCGCTTCGTGTGGGTGCAGATCGAGCAGAACATCTTCGCAAAGAACAGCATCACGTCCGTGCTCGATCAGCCACCGCTGCATTTCGCCGGCGGCGCCGTGTTCGACTTCACCGGGAAGGGGTTCATCGGCGGCATCACGATCGAGCGTTTCAGCGCCGGCGGCCGGTCGCTCACCCGCAGCGAACAGGGAACGATGATGCGCGTCGAGCTGCCCGCGCCGCTCGGGCCGGGCCGGGCTATCGACTTCGACGTCGCGTGGCATTTCCCGGTCCCGCCCTACGGCGGCGGCCGCATGGGCCACATCGGGACGCGGTCGTACGAGTTGGGACAGTGGTACCCGCGGATGGTCGTGTACGACGACGTCCGCGGCTGGAACCCCCTGCCCTACATCGGCGCCGGCGAGTTCTACCTCGAGTATGGGGACTACGACGTGTCGCTCACGTTGCCCGCGGGGTTCGTCGTCGCCGCGACGGGCAGCGTGGCGAACCCCACGATCGTCTGGAACGCCACTGAGCGCGCGCGGCTGGCACGG
>JBGPIJ010000232.1:0-4750 GCA_041484865.1 Gemmatimonadota bacterium | reverse complement strand
GCTCCTCCGCGAGCAGCGCCGCCGCCACGGCGAGGGGGCGATCGATGCCGGCATCGGGATCCGGCGCGAGGAGCAGCGGGGCGAGGCGTTCCACGTAGGTGATGTCGATTTCCCCGCGGCGAAAGGCGGGTTCCGCCATCACCCGCAGGTGGAAGCTCTGTGACGTGGGGAGCCCCACAATCACCAGCTCGCGCAGCGCGCGTTCCATCCGCAGGATGGCGATGTCCCGCGTCTCGGCCCACACGATCAGCTTGGCGAGCAGCGGATCGTAGAACCGCGTCACGCTGTCGCCCTGCTCCACGCCCCCGTCCCAGCGGACCCCGGGACCGCTCGGCGTGCGGAGATACTGCACGACGCCCGTGGCGGGCAAAAACCCGTTGAGGGGATCCTCAGCGGTGATGCGACACTCGATGGCGTGCCCGCGCGGATACAGCGTGCCGGCGTGCACGCGCATCGGTTTGCCCTCGGCGATCCGCAGCTGCTCGCGCACGATGTCGATCCCGTACACCAGCTCCGTGACGGGGTGCTCGACCTGGAGACGCGTATTCATCTCCAGGAAGTAGAACTCGCCCGTGCTTCCCGCCGGGAGCAGAAACTCGATCGTCCCCGCCCCGAGGTAACCCACCGCTCCCGCCGCCGCGGTGGCCGCTTCACTCATGCGGCGGCGCAACGCCGGCGACAACGCCGTGGATGGTGCTTCCTCGATGAGCTTCTGGTGCCGCCGCTGGATGCTGCAGTCGCGCTCGCCCAGCGCGACGACGCGCCCGTGCGTGTCGGCGAGCACCTGGATCTCGATGTGGCGCGGTCTCTCGAGGTATTTCTCGAGATAGAGCTCGCCCGCGCCGAACGCCCGGAGCGCTTCGCCCTGGGTCGCCTCGAATGCGGACTTGAGCTCTCCTGCCTCGCGGACGAGGCGTATCCCCTTCCCGCCGCCGCCTGCCGTCGCTTTGAGGAGCACGGGAAACCCGAGCCGGACGGCCTGCACGGCCGCCTGCTTCGCGTCCGGGAGCACCTGCATCGTGCCGGGCACCACCGGCACCCCGGCGGCCTGCATACGCCGCCGGGCTTCCGTCTTGTCGCCCATGGCGGCGATGGCGGCGGTCGGTGGCCCGATGAACACGAGCCCGGCCCGGGCGACGGCGTCCGCAAAGGGGGCACGCTCCGAGAGGAAGCCGTAGCCTGGATGGATGGCATCGCAGCCGGTGTCGCGCGCCGCGTCGAGTAGCCGGCCCATGTTGAGATAGGAATCAACCGCGGGCGGAGGGCCGATCGCGACGGCAAAATCCGCAGCGCGCACGTGCGGGGAGAGGCGGTCGGCCTCCGAAAACACGGCCACCGCCTCGAGACCCTCTTCGTGACAGGCGCGAATAATGCGAAGAGCGATCTCGCCGCGGTTGGCGACGAGAACGCGGCTAAGAGCGCCCATGCACCATGAGCGGGCCGGCGGACGGCCTCATTTCCGGCACCCGGTCATCTCACTCGGGACCGCGAACGCCGCCAACGCTTGGCACAGCGCCGGGGTCGAGCGCGCGGCCCGGCCGTAGATGGCGAGCGCCGCCTGGCCCCACGGGTCCCGGTCCTGGATCGCCATCCGCACCGCGGCGAATACGAAATCGCGCGGGGCCACCGGATTGCTCTTGACGTGCGGGCCCGCGACCCAGACCAGCGTCCGCGTCTTCCACTCCACGTGCTTCGCGCCGGCACGCGGCGGCGGATCGGGGGGCCGTGCGAACCCCATCGTCGCGCAGACGGTGCGGCGTCCGGCGAGCTCGCCCAGCCATCCGTCGCCCGAGCCCCGTGGCCCGAGCTTCAGATCGACCGCCGCGCGGCCGCGGAACGTCGGATCGTCCCGCCACACGGCCAACGGGATGACAAACCGGTCCGAGCCGAGTCCGCGCACGTAGCGCATGTACCAGGCGGCGTAGGAGTCGGCCTCGCCGGCCGTGAGCAGGATGCCGCCCACCGGACAGGCCCGCAGCAGGTTCTCGCCCAGCTCCTCGAGCACGGGCGAGAGGCGCAGATCGCCGGGCAGCGGGCCCCACACCTCGGGTCCGAGCGCGAGGCCGCCCGTCTCCCAGGCGGCGAGCGCGCGGTCGCTCCACACGCGCACGCGCAGCACGCGGGCGCTGTCGGCCTGGGCGTTCGATCCGGGCGCGCCCAGCGTGACCGCGGCGCGCGTCAGCGCCTGGTCGGCGGTGTCGAGCATGCGGCGCACCCCGGTGGTATCGCCGTGACCGGTCCCGCCGTGATAGCTCTCGATCCGTTGCAGGTACGCCCGCGCGAGCGCCATCTGCGCCGGGGCGTCGAGCGAGTCGCGCAGGGCCCGGGCGCGCAGCGCGGCGAACGTGTCGGGAGACGAGGCGGCCACTCCCTGAATGACGAGCGCCGCGAGCCAGCCGCTAGAGCGGGATGTTGCCATGCTTCTTCGGGGGATTGCGATCGCGCTTGGTGGCGAGCGAGAGGAGGGCGGCGATCAGCCGGGGTCGGGTGTCGCGGGGATCGATGATGTCGTCCACGAACCCGCGCGCCGCCGCGAGATACGGATGGGCGAAGGCCTCGCGGTACTCCGCTTCACGCTCCGCCGTCGCCTCCTCGCCTTTGTGCAGGATTTCGACCGCGCCCTTCGGCCCCATGACCGCGATCTCCGCGGTGGGCCAGGCAACGTTGTAATCGCCGCGGATGTGCTTCGAGCTCATGACGTCATACGCCCCGCCGTATGCCTTGCGCGTGATGACCGTGAGCTTGGGCACGGTCGCCTCGCAATAGGCGTACAGCAGCTTGGCCCCGTGCCGGATCACGCCGCCGTGCTCCTGCGCCACGCCCGGCAAGAACCCGGGCACGTCCTCGAAGGTCACGAGCGGCACATTGAAGGCGTCGCAGAAGCGGATGAACCGGGCGCCCTTCACCGACGCGTTGATGTCGAGCACGCCGGCGAGCACCGCCGGCTGATTGGCGATCACCCCCACCGGCCGGCCGGCGAGCCGCGCGAACCCCACGAGCAGGTTCCCCGCGAAATCCCGCTGCACCTCGAGGAACACCCCGCCGTCCACCACGCGCCGAATCACGTCCCGCGCGTCGTACGGCGTGCTCGGGTTATCGGGCACGACGTCGAGCAGCGCATCGTCGCGGCGGTCGACCGGATCGTCGCAGGGGCGGATGGGGGGACTGTCGAGGTTGTTCGAGGGGAGATAGGCGAGCAGCGCGCGGATGGCCGCGAGCGATTCCAGCTCGGAGTCGTGTACGAAATGCGCGATGCCCGACGTCGCGCCGTGCACGTCGGCGCCGCCCAGCCGATCGAAGTCCACGTCCTCGTGCGTCACCGTCTTCACCACGCCCGGCCCGGTGACGAACATGTATGAGATGCCGCGCACCATGAAGATGAAATCGGTGATCGCCGGGCTGTAGACCGCGCCCCCCGCGCAGGGCCCCAGGACCGCACTGATCTGCGGCACGACGCCCGACGCGAGCGTGTTCCGCAGGAAGATGTCGGCGTAGCCGCCCAGCGAAGCGACCCCTTCCTGGATGCGCGCGCCGCCCGAGTCGTTCAGCCCGATGATCGGCGCGCCCGCTTTCACGGCGAGGTCCATCACCTTGCAGACCTTCGCGGCATTGGTCTCGGAGAGCGACCCGCCGAACACGGTGAAATCCTGCGCGAACACGAACACCAGCCGGCCCTCGATCCGGCCCTGCCCCGTGACGACCCCGTCACCCAGATACTTCTCGTCCGCGAGCCCGAAGTCCGTCGCCCGGTGCGTGACGAATCGATCGAGCTCGACGAACGATCCGGGATCGAGCAGCGCGTCGAGCCGCTCCCGCGCGGTCAGCTTGCCTTTGTCGTGTTGGGCCTTGATGCGATCGGCGCCGCCGCCGAGCTCGGACTCGGCACGCTTCTGCTGCAGGAGGTCCAGCTTCTCACGCATGGACATGGCAAAAATCTAGTGAGTAGGGTGGAGACGGATAGGGAGACGCCGAGTTGCCGAGATGCCGAGTGGATATGAGCAAAAAAAGTGGTCAGGAGAAGCCTCTCCTGACCACTCGCCACTCACATCCACTGGCGTCTCGGCGCCTAAACGTCTACCTGGGCATCCGTTTTTGCTGGTTCCTGAATGTCCTCGACAGGCCAGCCGGTTGCCGCGAGTACAATCCGATGATGGATCGGGTCCACCTCGAGCACCTTCATCTCGACCGGCTGACCCTCCTTGACCGCGTCGGCGGGGTTCTGCACGTCGGGAATCCCGAACTGTGACATCGGGATGAACCCTTCGATGTCGTTGCCCAGATCCACGACCGCTCCCTTGTCCATCAACCGCACCACGCGCCCGCGCATGTCGGTCCCTACCGGGTAGGTCTCGCCGATCCGGAGCCAGGGGTCCTCCTCGGCCTGCTTCAGGCCGAGCGAGATGCGCTTGTTCTCCGCGTCCACGTTCAGGATCAGCACCTCGACTTCGTCGCCCTTCTTCACGACCTCGGAGGGATGCTGGACCCGCTTGGTCCACGACATGTCGGAGATATGGATGAGCCCGTCGATGCCGGGCTCGATCTCGACGAACGCCCCGAACGACGTCAGGTTCCGGACCTTGCCCTTGATGCGCGTGCCGACCGGATATTTCTGCGGCAGCGCCATCCAGGGATCCTCTTCCGTCTGCTTCATGCCGAGCGAGACCTTCTCCTCGGCCTCGTCCACCTTCAACACCACGGCCTCTATCGTCTCCCCGATGGAGACGATCTTCGACGGGTGACGGACGTTCCG
>JBGPIJ010000231.1:0-4838 GCA_041484865.1 Gemmatimonadota bacterium | reverse complement strand
GATGAGTTACGCGCCTTTTTCGCACATCGCCAGGTCATCGGCGGCGCGCTGGTCGTCACGATACTCCTGTCCAGCGCGCTCGCGTTCACCGTGCTCGAGAACGCGATGTTGGTGATTTTCTACCACCGCGTGGCGATTCGGCGCCGCAGGTTCATCGTGTCGGCCCTGATCCCTTATGTCTTCATGATGTTCCTCGGACTCGGGCTGCTGGTCGTGACGTTCGTGTCCGGCAGGTTGGCGGTCCTGGGTGGCGTCACCATGTTCGGCATGCCGCACGCACTCGGCGAACTCTCCAACTACCTCCTATACCTGACGGGCGTCCTTGGCGAAATCCTCATACTCACGGCGATCTATCTCGTAATGCCAGTCGGGCTTCCGAACGTGCGGCACGCAATCATCGGTGGAGTCACTGCGGCGATCCTGTGGGAGATCACGCGCCACGCCCTCGTCTGGTACTACAGCACGTTATCGCAAATCCGGGTGGTGTACGGCTCGCTGGCCACCGCGATTGCGGTGCTGCTCAGCGTTGAGATCGGCGCGATCATCTTGCTGTTGGGCGCGCAGGTGATTGCCGAGTACGAGCGCGTGGGCCGGGAGCCGGTTGAAACCCCACCTACCCCGATGCAGACGGATCTGCCGGGCGCCTGACGAGCGCCCGGAGTCGACACGAGGGCCTCGGTTTGAATCTGGCCGACAATCTGTCCCATTCGGCCGCGCCAACTCTTCGCTATGATTGAGCAGGGTGTGCGGCAAGAGGTTGAAAATCGGGGCGCCGGGATTTGAACCCGGGACCTTCTGGTCCCAAACCAGACGCGCTACCGGACTGCGCTACGCCCCGTTGCGTACCAACGGGACAACTTAGTTCGGCGTCCTTCGTCTTCCAACCGGCCGGAGAAGGACCCACAGGTTCGCTACAGGGGGCCGCTACGGAGGTGACCGGTATAGATTTGTCGGCCAGAATGGAACTCCGCGGAGGATCCCACGTGTTACTGACGCTCTGCAAGTCGAAGCTGCACCGGGCCACGGTCACCCAGGCCGAGCTGGACTATGAGGGCAGCATCAGCCTCGACGCGCGCCTTATGGAAGCCGCCGATATTCTGCCCTTCGAGCTCGTGCAGGTGCTCGACGTCGCGAACGGCGCGCGGTTCGAGACCTATGCCATCGAAGCCGCCGCGAACTCAGGAACGGTGTGCGTGAACGGTGCGGCCGCGCGATTGGTACAGGTGGGCGACCCCGTGATCGTGATCAGCTACGCGCAGATGACGCCGGCCGAGGCGCGAGAGCACCGGCCGCGCATCGTCGTGCTCGACGAGCAGAACCGGATCAAGGACGAGTGGCGGGGGGAAGCCCGCGGCGTCAACGCAGCCGCAGGACGACCAGGCGGGGGTTGATCGTGGTCGGCAGCGGCACGCTGCCCGGGCCCGTGAACACGAGGGTGAACGTCGGCGCTGACGGCGCCTGCATCACGCGCACGTACTGTCCCGACCCAGCTCGCAGCGTCCCGGCAACGCTCACCTGCGCCCCGGCCATCACGAGTGGGACGAAGGGGAACGGCACCGGGTAACGGCCCGTCGTATCCCGGGCCTTGAGCGCGGCGAACGCCTGACGGAACTGCCACGACTTGTAGCGCAGCTCGGGCCGAGGTGTGAAGCCCGGAAGCGGAAGGTCGGACGCCCAGTTCGCGAGGGCCCACCCCTGGACCAATGTCTCAAACGGAACAGCGCTCTGCGTCGAGATGTTGCTCGTGCCGGTCAGCGCCGTGTTGACGAGCTTGCGGGCGAGAGTATCGCCGATCTGGTCCATGAGGTAGCGCACGAACAGCCACCCCGCGCCGTTGCTCGGGAGGTTCTGATCATCCGGAGCTATCAGGTAATGGTCCTGCGGGGCCTCCAGGTACTCGTACGCGTCGTTCAGGTTGTCGAGCACATACCGGTTGAACGCATTCGTGTCGCCCTCCGCCAGATACGAGCGCGCTCCCAACTCCTCGGCGTAGTTCGCGAGGGCCTCATCCAGCCAGATGTCTTCCGCGGGCGCCGGGCGCCGGACGCGCACATGCTGGGTGTAGCTGATCATGTGCTCCAGCTCGTGCAGGAACGTGGGGGGAAGGAGCCGCTTCACGGACGCGATGGGATGGTTGCAGCTGTTGTAGCGGGGGGGCGTGGAGGTGTCCGCCACGAGACCGTACATGATCTCGCCGTTGTCGTAGAGACTGGAAACCTGAATATCGAGATCGGGCGAGAAAAAGAATCCCGCGACGTAGCCGGACGTGAAGCAGGTGGCGCTGGGGCTCAGGCTGTTGATGATCCCCGACAGCAAAGCGATAACGACGCCGTTGTTGTCGATGTCGGGCTCGTGGCCAAACGTCGCCGTGTCGATCGCGTAGACGTGCTGGTCGAAGATTTGCGCCAGCGAATCCAAGTCCGCCTGGGACAGGTCTCCAGGCCGGAGAGTGTCCACATAGATCGCCACATGACCACTCATCGCCTTCACGACCGCTGTCACGGTGTCCCAGGTGGTGCACCCCAGATTGGCGCAGACGTGTTTGAAGACCCGGTACCCCCCCACTACCGGCGGTGTCACGACCTGCTGCACGGCGGAGACCGCAGCGCGGGCGTCCAGCCGCTCACCGGGGGGGACGACCGCCGGGCTGCGCGCCAAGTCGCGGAGATAGTGGTCGAACTGTGCCGCGAGCGCGCCTCCCGGTCTCGCGGTGCGGGCCGCGGACATGGGCGGACCCACGACGGACGCCGTGAGAAGCGAGCTCGCCCGAAGTTCGTAGCCGGCCGCGGCCCCGGGCTTGCCGCCCGCCGATTGCGCGACGACGAGATACTCGGCCGAGTCGGTCGTGGAGGCGTTCGCCGGGAAGGTGGCGCAGGTCTGGTCCAGCGAAACGTAGTTACCGACGCCGAGCGCGACGGTGGGAGGCTGAGCCGCGTTGCAGCTCAGGATCACCTGGTTCGGATCGCCGCTGCAAGCCACGATGGCCGCGCACACGCCGAGGACTCCGAGCTTCCGGAACATCACGTCTCCTGACAACCTGGGAGGAGCTGCGCACGCTCGCTGATACGACTGCGGAGCCGTGCGAAGGGCGCGACGGTGAACTTACCCGGGACCGAGAGTGAAATCCACTCGTGGCGGGGGACACGGTGGACGCCCGCGTGACACCGGTCACAACTGGAACGTGCTGAAATACGGCTCCCCCTGTTTCACCGGTTGGGCCATGCGTCGCGCCGCCGCCACAGCCGGCATCGCGATGTGACGTACTGTTTACCATCGGCGCCCAAAAATGTTGCCGGGTTCCCCACGACTCCCGAGCCCGCGGTCAGGCGGAGCGGCGCAGCAGCACTTCGATCAGCGCGCGGAAGGCGCGACCGCGGTGGGAGACGCGCTGCTTCGCCGCCAGAGGCGCGTCGCCGAACGTCTTGCCGAGGTCGGTCGAGAAGAAGAGCGGATCGTACCCGAAGCCGCCCGTGCCGCTCGGCGCCGTCAGAATCCGTCCTTCGCAGGTCGCTTCCACGAGCTGCGGCGAGCCGGCCGGCGTTTCAACGAAAGCCACAACCGCGCGGTAGCGGGCGGCGCGCCGGTCATCCGGTACTCCCGTGAGGCGTTCGAGCAGTAGCGCATTGTTGGCCGCCTCGGCGGGGACCCCCACCCCTCGCCCCTCCACCGAGGTCCCGTACAGCGCCGCGAAGCGCGCCGAGTGGGCTCCCGGGAGCCCGCTCAGGGCGTCCACTTCGAGCCCTGAGTCTTCCGCGATGGTCGGCAAGCCGCCGCGCTTGGCGAAGTAGCGGGCCTTGGCGACGGCGTTCTCCACGAACGACGCGCCGCTCTCAACCTCCGCCTCCTCGGGCAGGCGCTCGAGGAACTGCTCCGCGGGGAATACGATCTCGAAGGGCAGCCCGGCGAAGAGCGCGCGAATCTCGCGCTCCTTGCCCTCGTTACGCGTCGCGACGAGGACCTTCACGAGCGCGCATCGCGCCGCAGCCGCGCCAGCAGCTCGCTGGTCGAGTGTCCCGGCACAATCGGGACGCGCACGACGCGGCCGCCCCAGGATGCCACGGCATCCGCTCCCACGATCTGGTCGCGTGCATAGTCGGCGCCCTTGACGAGCACGTCGGGCCTGAGCGCCTCGATCAGCGCGATCGGCGTGGGATCGTCGAACGGCACCACCGCGTCGACGCACGCGAGCGCCGCGACCAGACGCATCCGCTCGCCCTCGGGCACGAGCGGGCGATCGGCGCCTTTGCCGAGGCCTCGCACCGACCGGTCGGTGTTGATGCCGACCACGAGGGCGTCGCCCGCCGCCCGCGCCGCCTCGAGCAGCGCGACGTGTCCCACGTGCAGGATGTCGAACACCCCGTTCGTGAAGACGACCGCGCCCCCGGTGGCGTTCCGCCACGCCGCCGTCTCGGCGGCGGTGCGAATCTTCGCCGCGGTGTTCCACACGGCGTTCAAAGCGGCTGGATGGCCTGCGGACGGAACACGAAGACGTGGTGGAACAGAGGCAGATCGACGGTCTCACTGTAGGCCGTGGAGATGCTGATCAGCCGGGGTGACGTGCTGCGCCGGATCTCCCCCCGCCCCGCCGAGTCCGGCAGGCCGAGGTCCTGGACCGCCGCGGCGATGCGGCGCTGGATGGTGCCGTTGTCGAGCGCGGGGGCGACGCGCGCCTGCGAGTCCAGCTCATCGACCAGGCGGTAATAGCGGAAGAACACCTCACCGACGTTCACGCCGTAATAGAGCATGGCGACGAACAGGAGCAGCGAGATCAGGCAGCCCGTCGAGCTGGCCCCCCGCGCGTGCGTCACCATTGCGACTGGGCTCCGTCGACGATTTCG
>JBGPIJ010000230.1:0-4845 GCA_041484865.1 Gemmatimonadota bacterium | reverse complement strand
GGCCGCGAGGTCGAGTGCTTTTTCGCACCTCGGACGGCCGCCGTATACCCGCGCGAGCCCATCGTCCGGGTCCGGCCAGGGCCGCTGGGCGACGTGCTCGAAGGGGCGGCGCGGCCGGGCCACTTTGAAGGGGTGCTCACCGTCGTCGCGAAGTTGCTCCACGTGGTCGAGCCCGACCTCGCCGTGTTCGGACGCAAGGACTATCAGCAGGCGATCCTCATCCGGCGCATGGCGGCGGACCTGGACTTCGGGCTCGAGATCGACGTCGCCCCGACCGTACGCGAGCTCGATGGTCTCGCCCTCTCATCCCGGAACAGCTACCTCACGGCGGACGAGCGGCGTGCCGCGCTCGCGTTGTCGCGCGCGCTGCGCGCGGTCGAGCAGGCCTGGCGTGGCGGAGAGGCCGACCCGGCGCTGTTGCAGCGCCGCGGCATGGAGGTGCTGAGCGCGCCGGGTGTCGCGCCCGAGTACGCGGCCGTGGTCGGTGAGGACCTGCAGTCGGTGGCGCGGGCCGACGCGCGCAGCGTCGCGCTGGTCGCCGCGCGCGTGGGGGCGACGCGGCTGATCGACAACGTGGTGCTGGGGGAGGGGCTGGCGCGTGACGTGTCGGTGCGGGCGTCGTGAGCCTGCCCTCCTGGGCAATCGCGACTCCCAAGCGACGCGCGCACGTCGAGCGCGTGGCGGCGCTCCTCGGGACGTGGGCAGCTGCCATGCGCGTGCCCGACGCCGAGCGCGCACGCTGGCTCAAGGCGGCGTATCTGCACGACGCATTGCGCGACGCGCCGCTCGAGAGCGATATCGCGCACGGGCCGGCCGCAGCCGAGCGCGCGGCGCGTGAGGGCGAGCGCGATCGCGGCGTGCTCGACGCCGTGCGCTATCACACGCTGGGCTACGCGGGCTGGGACGACGTGGGCCGGATGCTCTATCTCGCGGACTTCCTCGAGCCGGGGCGCACGCGCGACGCCGACGAACGGGGGCGGCTGGCGGCGCGGATGCCCGCGGAACGGGACCCCGTCCTCCAGACGGTGGCGCAGCGACGCATCGAATGGCTGGTGCGCTCCGGGCGGCCGCTCGCCCCGGAGACGGTGGGCTTTTGGAACGATCTGGTCGCGCGCTAGTTCTCGCGCTCTGCGGGATCCTCGCCTGCCGCAGCGACCACGGCCCCGGGACATTCCCGATCCCCGGGGAGAACGGGACTCGGGTCACCGTGGAAGTGCTCAACACGAGCCCCCGCTCGGGGCTCGCGCGCCAGGGCACGCGTCTGTTGCGGCGCGCCGGATTCGACGTGGTGACCTTCGGAAACGCCACCGCCTCGGCGGCGCTCGACTCGACCCGCATCGTGGTGCGGCGCGGCACCGCTGCCGTGGGCGCTCGGGTGCGTGATGCGCTCGGCGTGGGCCGAGTCGCCGTTCAGCTCGATTCCACCCGACTACTCGACGTGAGCGTGTTCCTGGGCGCTGACTTCTCGCCGCGCCTCCGTTTCCACCCGTAGCTGCCCGCACGCGGCGCTGATGTCGAGCCCGCGACTGCGTCGCAGCACGGCATTCACCCCGTGACTCTTCAGGCGCCGCTCGAACACGAGCATCTGGGCGCGCGAGCTCGGCGTGAGATCGGGCGCCCCGCCTGGGTGCAACGGCAGGAGATTCACGAGTGCGCCGAGTGGCGCCGCGATCGTCGCCAGCTGATCGGCTTGCTCGAGCGCGTCGTTCGCCCCGCCGATCAGCACGTACTCGAGCGTGACCCGGCGGCGAAATCCCCCGAGGGCAAGGAGCAGCTCCGGGAGGCGGTACTTCCGCTCGATCGGCATCAGGCCCAGGCGCAACTCCGAGCTCGGCGCATGCAGCGACACCGCGAGCCGGAACTGCTCGGGTCGTTTGGCGAGCTCAGCCAGCGCGGGCAGAATGCCGACGGTGGAAATCGTGATGTGGCGGGCGCCGATGCCGAACCCCTCCCGATCATTCAGAATCGAAAGCGCCGTGTCGACCGCGGGCCAGTTGAGGAGCGGCTCGCCCATCCCCATGAACACGACGTTCGTCGGCTTCTGCGCCGGGTTGCGCAGCACGACCTCCCGCACTTGATTCGCGATTTCCCCCGCCGTCAGGTTGCGCTGGAACCCCATCCGGCCGGTGGCACAAAACACACAGCCGAGGGCGCAGCCCACCTGCGAGGAAATGCACAGCGTTCGACGCTTTCCCTCGGGGATGAGCACCGATTCGATCGCCTGCCCGTCGGCGAGGGTCCAGAGGAACTTCTCCGTTCCATCGCGCGATGCTTGATGCACGGCCGCCGCAAGGCGGGAGAGGGGAAATGCCCGCTCGAGCCTGAGGCGAAGGTGGACCGGCAGGTCAGTCGCGTCGTCCCACGAATGCGCCGGCCGTTGCCACAACCGGGGTAGAATCTGGCGCACCCGATAGGCCGGCTCCCCTTCGTGGGCGAGCCATTCCGTAATGGCGGTTCGGGCGCCGCTCGGGGGGAGCGACAGCAGGTCCTTCTCTCGCACGGGTTCCATGTCTATTGGCGTTGCGAATATAAGTTAACTATCTTCAAATGGTTACGACACTTGGCGGAGATGCGCCTGTCCGAACTGTTGTCCCCAAGTCGCATTCGGATTCCGCTCCAGGCCCACGATAAGGCCGGGGTCCTGCGCGAGCTTGTGGATTTGATGGTGACGGGGGACGGCGCGGCCGGGCCAAGTAGCCAAGCTGAGGAGGTCATGGGGGCCATTTTGGAGCGGGAGCGCCAGTTTCCGACCGGTATCGGGTACGGCGTCGCGGTACCACACGGCAAAACCCCTGCGTTGTCGGGACTCGGTCTCGTAGCGGGTACGAGCCCGAATCCGATCCCCTATGAGACGGTCGACGGGGAGCCGGTGCGGATCTTCTTCATGCTCGCGGGCCCCGAGTCATTGGCCGGCGCCCATGTCAAAGCGATCAGCCGCATCTCGCGTCTGGCCCGCCGCGAGCCGGTGCGCAAGCAGCTCCTCGAGGCGCGCACGCCGCAGGAGTTCTATCGCGTCCTGTGCGAGGCGGAGGGCGCATAGAATCGTCCAGCCGGACGACGCTGCGCACCCATTTGGTCGGGGCCCTGCGCGGCGAGCACGCCGGGCAGCGGGTGCGGCTCGGGGGATGGGTGCATCGCCGCCGGGACCTCGGCGGCATCGTCTTCATCGATCTTCGGGACCGGGCCGGCATCGTCCAGGTCGCGTTCGGGCCCGGCTGGGCCGGCCGCGAAATTCTCGAGCGCGCCCAAAGTCTCGGCAGCGAGACGGTCGTCCTCGTCGAGGGCGAGGTGGTGGCGCGCCCGGCCGCCGCCAGGAACCCCGAGATGGCGACGGGCGACGTCGAGGTGCATGCGACGGACCTCATGGTGGTCGGTCCGGCGGTGACCCCCGCCATTCCCGTGGCGCGGGGCAAGAACGACGAGCTGCCCGCCGAGGAGCTGCGCCTCAAATACCGCCATCTCGATCTGCGGCGGCCCGAGCTCCAAGCCAACCTCATCCTGCGCCACCGCTTGCTGCAGCGGGCGCGCCGCACCCTTTCTGATCTCGGGTTTCTCGAGATCGAAACCCCGATCCTGACCAAGCCCACGCCGGAGGGGGCGCGCGACTATCTCGTGCCGTCGCGCGTACACCCGGGAGAGTTCTACGCGCTGCCGCAGTCCCCGCAGATCTATAAGCAGCTGCTCATGGTGTCGGGCTTCGACCGGTACTTCCAGGTCGCCCGCTGCTTCCGGGACGAGGACCTGCGGAACGATCGCCAGCCCGAATTCACGCAGATCGATCTCGAGGCGTCGTTCATCACGCAGGAGGACGTGATCGGGTTCGTGGAGACGGTACTGACGGCGCTCTGGAGCGAGGCCGGGCACGCCGTGCCGGCGCCCTTCCCACGGCTCGCCTACCGCGACGCGATGGAGCGCTATGGCACCGACAAGCCGGATCTGCGCTACGATCTCCCGATCGAAGACTGGACCGCGCGCGTTCGCCCACTCGGCGTGCCGTTCTTCCAGACCGCGCTGACGAACGGCGCGCGGGTGCGCGCGCTGGCGGTGCGCGGCGGGGGGGCGCTCTCCCGCAAAGACGTGGACCAGCTCGCCGCGACGGCCAAGGAGCTGGGCGGAGCGGGCCTCGCCTGGGCGAAGCGCCAGGGCGACCAAGTCACCGGGTCCGTGGCGAAACACTTCACCGTCGAGACGCTCGGCCAGCTCGGAGTGGGAGATGGAGACGCGGTGCTGCTCACCGTCGGTCCCGACCGGGTCACGTCGCCGGTGCTCGACCGCATGCGCCAGGAGGTGATCCGGCGGCTCGCGCCTGCGCCCAAGATGGCGCATGCGTTCTGCTGGATCGTGGGCTTCCCGTTGTTCGAGCCCGATCCCGAGACGGGGCACCCGGTGTTCGCGCATCACCCCTTCACGTCGCCCCATCCCGAGGACGCGGACCGGCTGGCGCGCGACCCGTTTGCGTGTCGCGCGCTGCATTACGACGCCGTGTACAACGGCAACGAGCTCGGATCGGGCTCGATCCGGATCGTCGACCCGGCGGTCCAGCGCCTGGTCTTCACGCACCTCGGCATGTCCCCGGCGGACGCGGAGGCGCGCTTCGGGTTTCTGCTCGCCGGACTGGCGGCGGGCGCCCCGCCGCACGGCGGGTTCGCGATCGGACTGGACCGCGTCGTGATGCTGCTGGCCGGCGCCGGGTCGCTACGCGACGTGATTGCGTTCCCGAAGACGGCCGCGGCCCGTGCCCTGTTCGAGGGAGCGCCCTCGCCCGCCAGCCCGGCCGACATCGCCGCGCTGCACATCGAGGTGAAGAAGCCGTGAGCGACGGCGAAATCATCCGGCGCCTCTCCG
>JBGPIJ010000229.1:0-4856 GCA_041484865.1 Gemmatimonadota bacterium | reverse complement strand
CTACGAGCACGGCGTGTTGACGGTGCTGCTCCCGAAGGTTGAGACCGCAAAACCCCACCTGATCAAGGTGGAGGTCGCCACACCCTACAAGGCGTTGAAGTAGTCAGAACGGGTGCGGTGACCAGTTCCCCCCGCGGCGGCAACGCACCGCGGGGGTTTGTCTCAAACCGGAGGCGGATCATGAGCACCAAGGAACTGATCGATTCGGCGGTCGAGCATCTGCGCTCGACGGCAGGCGTGAAGACGGTATACGGAGAGCCCGTCGTGGTCGACGGGAAGACGATCATTCCTGTGGCGCGCGTCGCGTACGGGTTCGGGGGCGGCACGGGATCGAGGAAGGCGAGCGAGTCCGAACCAGGCAAGGAGTCACCTGACGAGGCGCCCAGCGGCGCCGGCGGCGGGATGAGCGCCAAGCCGGTCGGCGTCGTCGAAGTCACGTCCGAGGAGACGAAGTTCGTGCCGTTCGGGCAGAAGAAGCGGATGGCACTGACGGCGCTGATCGCCTCGGGGGTCGGGCTCGGCCTCGGGTTCTTGTTCGGGCGGAAAGAGCGCTAGCCTAGCTGGGTCCCGAACCCTATGATCACAGGGAACGGGCCCGGAGGGGCCGTGCGTCCTTCGGTCCCATAGGCTCACCGCTCTCCCTTCCAGCGCTCGATGTCGCGGCGCTGCTTCTTGCCGGGACGGCCCTTTCCCTGATGGAACGCTGTGGGCAAGAGCTTGATCTGGGCGGCGAGGGCCTCGCGTGCACGCTTCCCTTCAGGGTCCTCCTCATATAGAAGGAGCGCCGCCGCCGGAGGTCCGCGCCGCTCCGAAAGGGTGCGTACGATGACGATGTGCTCGTAGGGGCCCAGGCGCACCCGCACCTGATCCCCCACATGGAGTGGTCGCGACCGTTTCGCCCGCGCGCCGTTTACGCTTACCTTGCCGCCCTCAATTCCCAGAACAGCGAGGGTACGGGTCTTGTAGAACCGCGCGGCCCAGAGCCATTTGTCGAGGCGGACGGAGTCCCCGGACATCAGAGCTGACCTTTCGCGCCAACGTTGTGCAGCTTTATGCGTATCACTGAGATACGCGAGTCCGCTATTTCGCTCCTTCATTATATCTTCCACACGCCGCCGCACCCAGCGAGCCTGATGACCACACCGCTGTCGCCGCGCACGAAGTTCGTGCCCACAGTCGCGGCCCTGCTCGCCGCGGCGCTCCCGATCGGGTGCGCCGGCGTGGAGGGGGTGCGGAGCACGGCGCCCTCGCCCGGGGTGTTCTGGACGCCGCCGCCCGAGCACGGCGCGCCACCCGAGCCTCCGCCGCCTCCGGTACTCCCGCCCGACATCGCGCAACGCGTGCGACAGCTCCAGCTCACGGACGTGCTCGACATTGCGCTCCGCAACAACACCGCGTCCGCCGCCTCGTGGTTCCAGGCCCGGGCCGCCGCCGCGAGCTACCGCGCGGCGCTGGGCCAGTACTCTCCGACGCTCACGGTCGACGGAACGGTCACGGCGATCAAGACGGTGCCGTCCGGAGGCCGCGCCGCGGTGAAGCAGCAGTTCTACGGGCCGACGCTGGCGTTGTCCTGGCTGCTGTTCGACTTCGGCGGGCGCAGCGGCTCGGTGGGCGAGGCGCGCGCGGCCCTGCTCTCCGCCGATTGGACGCATAATGCCACGATCCAGAACGTGGTGCTCGGCGTCGAGCACGCGTATTTCCAATACATGGGAACGACCGCGCTGCTCACCGCCCAGCAAACGACCCTGAAGGAAGCGCAGACCAACCTCGACGCGGCGGAGCAGCGGCACAACGTGGGGCTCGCGACGATCGCCGACGTGCTCCAGGCGAAGACCGCGTTGTCGCAGGCGCAGCTCGCGGTGGAAACCACGGAGGGAGCGCTGCAGACGACGCGGGGCGCGCTCGCCCTCTCGATGGGGCTCCCCGCCAACGTCCCCTACGACATCGAGATGCCGTCCGATACGACCGTGCCACTCGGCATCACCGACAGCGTCGACGCGCTGATCGGGCGCGCGGTGCGGGACCGGCCCGATCTCCAGGCCGCGCGCGCCGACGTCCGCGCCGCGCAGGCCCGCGTGAGCGTGGCGCGCGGGCGCGCGCTCCCATCGCTCGAGGTGGGCGGGAGCGACGGAGAGACATACTTCCTCAACGGACCGACCGTCGGGAACAGCTACACGGCAACCCTGACCCTCCACATTCCCATCTTCGCGGGGTTGTCCGACATCAACGGCGCCAAGGCGGCGCGTGCGTCCGCACAGGCGGCCGCGGCGCTGACGCGGGGACTCGAGCAACAGGTGATTTATCAGGTGTTCAGCTCCTTCTACGAACTCCGGACAGCCGCCCAGCGCGTCCGCACCAGCGCGGACTTGCTCGCAAGCGCGACGGCGTCGGAGCAGGTGGCGCTGGGGCGCTACCGCGCCGGGGCTGGCGCCCTGCTCGATCTGCTCACCGCCGAAGCGGCGCTGGCCGACGCGCGGGCGCAGCGGATCCAGGCGCGGTTCACGTGGTACGTCGCGCTGGCGCAGCTCGCCCGCGACGCCGGCCTCCTGGGGCTCGACGGCGCTAGTCCGCTCCACCTCCTCCCCGATACGGCGGGGACCAATCGATGAGGCGCTCGAGAGTCGCGCTCGGCCTGGTGATGGTATGCGGGACCGCCTGCGGGCACCGGACCCCGGGCGCCCCGCCCCGCGTACCCGTGGTCGTCGCGCAGGCCGTCGAGCAGGCGGTACCCTACGAGATCGCCGCGACGGGCACGGTCGAGCCGCGCCAGACAGTCGCGGTCGAAGCGCAGGTGACGGGTCTGCTTACCCGCGTCGCGTTCCGCGAAGGAGAGGACGTCGAGGCGGGCCAGCTGCTGTTCGAGATCGATCCGCGACCCTTCCAGGCCGCCTTCGATCAGGCGAAGGCGGCGCTCGCGCGCGATCTGGCCCAGGCGCACAGTGCCGAGCAGGACGCCGAGCGCTACGCCCAGCTGGTGGCGCAGGACTACGTGACCAGATCGGATTACGACGCCAAGCGCGCCGCCGCCGAGGCGCTCCAGGCGACCGTCCGGTCCGACTCGGGCGCCGTCGCGAGCGCGGCGCTCAACCTGGAATGGTCCCGGATTCGCGCTCCGATCTCCGGACGCACCGGCCGGCTGCTGGTGCGTGAAGGCAATCTGGTGCGGGCAAGCTCGGTCGATCCCCTGGTCGTCATCAACCAGATCCATCCGATCCTCGTGCGCTTCGCGGTCCCCGAGCACCAGCTCGCGGACATCCAGCGCTATCGCGGCAACCGCCTTCCGGTGCTCGCCAGTCCCTCGAAATCCGACACGGCCCCGACCCAGGGTCTGCTGACGTTCATCGATAACGCGGTGGATACGGCGACGGGGACCGTGTTGCTAAAGGGGGAATTCGCGAACCGCGACAACGCGCTCTGGCCGGGCGAGTACCTGAACGTGCGGCTGCGGCTCTACGTCGAAGACCATGCGATCGTCGTGCCGTCGGAAGCGGTGATGACGGGGCAGCAGGGGACGTATCTCTTCGTGGTCGGGCCGGATGGAACGGCGCACTCGCAGCCGGTCACGGTCGAGCGGACCAGCGACACCTACGCCGTGCTCTCCACCGGCGTGCGCCCGGGGGACCAGGTCGTCACCGACGGCCAGCTGCGGCTTACCTCCGGGGCACGGGTGGAGGTGAAGGGAGCAACTGCAGAACCGGAGGCGGACAAGTGAACCTCTCCGCGCTCTTCATCGAGCGACCAGTCATGACGACGCTCGTCATGTCGGGCATCCTGGCTTTCGGGATCATGTCCTACCGTGGGCTCGCGGTGAGCGACCTGCCGAATGTCGATTTCCCCACCATCAACGTCAGCGCCTCCCTGGCGGGCGCGAGCCCCGAGACGATGGCGTCGGCCGTGGCGACCCCGCTCGAGAAGCAATTCTCGACGATCGCGGGGCTCGACCAGATGACCTCGAGCTCGAGCCTTGGCAGCACGGCGATCACGCTCCAGTTCACCCTGGATCGCGACATCGACGCCGCCGCGCAGGACGTCCAGGCGGCCATTTCCAAGACACTCCGCCAGCTGCCGATCGGGATCATCCCACCGTCCTACCAAAAGGTGAACCCGGCCGACTCGCCGATCCTCTATTACGCCCTGACCTCCAAGACCCTCGCGCTCTCGGCCCTGGACGAGTACGGCGAGACGTTCATGGCGCAGCGCATCTCCATGGTCCAGGGCGTGGCGCAGGTCCAGGTGTTCGGACCCCAGAAGTACGCCGTCCGCGTCCAGCTCGATCCCCGGGCCCTGGCAACGCGCACCATCGGCATCGACGAGGTGGCGAGCGCGATCGACGCGGGCAACGTCAACCTGCCCACCGGGATTCTGTGGGGGCCGCACCGGGCCTACACCGTGCAGGCGAACGGGCAGCTGGAGAACGCCGCGGCCTTTCGCTCTCTGATCATCGCCTACCGCAATGGTGCCCCGGTACGGCTGGGCGACGTCGCCCAGGTGGTGGAAGGCGCCGAGAACACCCGGCTTGCCGCCTGGATGGATACGACGCCTGCGGTGATCCTGAATATCCGCCGCCAGCCGGCCGCCAACGTGATCGAGGTGGTCGACGGCGTGAAGGCGATCCTGCCGCAGCTCCAGGCCTCGCTGCCGGCCGCGGTCGACGTGGCGGTGCTGAGCGACCGCACCACCACCATCCGCGCCTCGGTCGCCGACGTCGAGTTCGAGCTGGCGCTGGCGGTGGCGCTGGTGGTGATGGTGATCTTCCTGTTCCTGCGCAACCTGCGCGCGACGTTGATCCCCAGCCTCTCGGTGCCGCTGTCGATCGTCGGCACGTTTGCGGCGATGTACCTGGTCGGCTTCAGCCT
>JBGPIJ010000228.1:0-4948 GCA_041484865.1 Gemmatimonadota bacterium | reverse complement strand
CATCATGACCGCCCACCCCTGGCTCGGGGTGCTCACCCTCTTTGGGTTGCGGGGCTACGGCGAGATCCCCTATCGCGGCATGGTGGTAGCCTACGAGCACCACATGAAGACCGATCTCACGGGCTACCCGAAGTCGATCCGGCCGCGGGAGCTGTCGATCTTCTCGAAGATCGTGGCCGTCGCCGACGGCTTCGACGCCGCCACGAGCCGGCGCGTGTACCAGACCGTCCCGATCCAGCCCGATCAGGTGCTGAAGGAGATGTGGGAGAATCCGCGCCGCGGCTATGACCCCGTGATCGTCAAGGCGTTCATCAACCTGATCGGCATCTATCCCGTGGGCACGTGCGTGATCCTCGACACCTACGAGGTGGCGATCGTGCACGCCGCCAACGCGAATGCCGCCGAGGTGCACCGCCCCGTCGTCCGCGTCGTCACGAACCCCGAGGGCGCGCTGCAGCATCCCGGCGTCCTGGCGGATCTGGCATTGTGCGACGAGCAGGGCCTTCATCCGCGCACGATCGTCAAGGTGACCGATCCGCTGAAATACGGAATCAACGTCAGCGACTATTTTGTCTGACTACCCGATCGCCGCCCGCTGGCAGGTGGTCCGCGAGGAACGGCGCGCGGCGCTCATTCCATATCTCACGGCCGGATTCCCCGCTCCCGCCGTGGCGGTCGACGCGATGCGGATGGTGGCGGCGGCCGGGGCGGACTTCGTGGAAGTGGGCGTCCCGTTCTCGGATCCGCTCGCCGACGGTGTCACGATCCAGCGCTCCACCCAAGCGGCGCTCGATCAGGGCATGACCGTGCCGCGGGTGCTCGAGCAGATCGAGCGGGCCGCGCTCGAGGTCCCCGTCGTCATCATGACCTATCTCAACCCCGTCATGGCCTATGGCGTCGAGCGGTTTCTCGCCGATGCCGAGAGCGCGGGAGCGTCCGGGCTCTTGCTCACCGACTTTCCCGCCGGCGCCGATCCCGAGCTCGACGCCCTGGTCGCGGCGAGCGGGCTCGCGTTGATCCGGCTCGTGGCCCCCACGACCAAACCCGAGCGCCTCACGCGCGCCGTCCGGGATGCCAGCGGGTTCATCTATCTCATCTCGCGGCTCGGCGTCACCGGGGCGCGGCAGGAAGTCCCCGCCGATCTCGAAACGCATGTCGCCAGGATCCGGGCCGTGACGCCGCTCCCCATCGCGGTCGGATTCGGGATCGGCACCGCGGCGCAGGCCCGCGCCACGGCGCGCGTCGCGGACGGCGTCGTGGTTGGGAGCGCGCTCGTCGACGCGCTGGCCACGGGTGGTCTCGAGGCGGCGGAGCGGCTGATGCGCGAGCTCGCGAGCGCGGTGTGCGAGGAGGGCCGGTGAGAAGCGAGCGGCTCGTCGTGATCTACGGCAACATCCTCCGCTACGGTGGGGCGGCGTTGCTCGTGGCGGTGCTGCTGGCAGATCCGCGCTGGACGCGGCAGCTCCCAGCGATCCTGCTCCTGATCGCGGGCGGGATGACCCTCCGCGCGCTCCAGATCCCGCTCTCCAAGTATTCCTATCTTACGCAGACCGGCCTCGTCGCCCTCGCCGGCAGCCTGGCGGTCGGGCTGCCCGCGGCGGTGATCGCGGTCGGCGTCAGCACGGTGCTCATCGACTGGCTGTGGCTGCGCAAGAACGCGCGCGCCGCCTGGGTGAACGCGGGGCGCGAGGTCATCTCGGTAGTGGCGGCGTACGGCGTGTACGCCGGGATCGTACACGCCTCGAACATCGTCCCCGGGCTCCACATCGAGACGCTGCCGGCCCTCTTCTTCTTCGGCCTGACGTACTTCGTTTTCAGCCGGCTGCTCTTCTACTTCTCCCTCATCCTCCGCGCCAAGCTCGAGCAGAGCGAGCGGCTGCTCATCCTGCGGTACGAATGCATCACCTTCGGCGCAACGATCATCGCGTCGGGCACCGCGCTCGGCGCGGTCGCGTACTGGCCGCCGCTCGCGTGGGTGTTCGCGGCCGCGGCACTCGGAGCGTTAGGCCTCTTGTTCAAGAAGACGATCGAAGAGGCGATCGCCGCCGAGGAATTGAACAAGGTCCACGCCATGGAGGCGGTGATCACGAGCAACATCAGCCTCGAGGACTCGTTCGTCCGCATCGAGCGCCTCGCGCACCGGTTGGTGGATTGGGGCGACTTTCGGATCTACCGCCGCGACGAGGGCGCGCCGACCCTCGCCTACCGCGGGGCGATCGGGCGGCGCGAGCGCGGCGAGCCGACGCCCGACGTCGTCGCGTTGCGGACCGGCGTGATCACGACCGGGGATACCCTCGTCATCGACGACGTCACCCGCGACCGGCGCGTCACCGACGCCGGCCCCAGCCTGCAGAGTCTCGTGATTGTGCCGCTCCGGTTCGGCGAGAAGGTGATCGGCACGCTCGAGCTCGAGCACCACAAGCGCAAGTCGTATCGCCCCAAGGACGTCCAGGCGATCTCCACGTTCGCAAATCAGCTCGCGACGGCGATGCACATCACCGAGCTGCGGCGCCCGCTCCTCCAGACGGTGGAACGCCTCAACGCGCAGCTCGGCACGCTGGCGCACGCCGCGCTGGCGATGCGCGAGGCGGCGAGCGGGGTCGCGGGCTCGACCGACGCGATTCGCGCCGGCGTCCTGGCCGAAGAGGGCCAGATCTCGGGCGGCCTCGAGGCGACGGAGACTCTGGCGCAGGTGTCGCGGCGCATGTGGTCGGACGGCGCGGAAGCGGCCGAGGCCTCGAGCAAGGCGAGCGACGTCGCGACGCGGAACCGGCAGCAGATTCGCGAGGCGATCGAGCGGCTCGTGGCGCTGAAGACCTTCGTGGGGGAGAGCTCGGCGAAGGTGCAGGGGCTCGGCCAGGTGACCCGCCGGATCACGGGCTTCATCGCCTCGATCCGGGACCTTGCGGACATGACCAATCTCCTGTCGCTCAACGCCGCGATCGAAGCGGCCCGCGCCGGGGTGCACGGCCGCGGCTTCGCCGTCGTGGCCGAAGAGGTGCGGCGGCTCGCGGAGCAGAGCGCCACCGCCGCGGCCGAGGCGGGCGAGCTGGTCGAGGACATCCATCGCCAGGTGGGAGAGGTGGTCGAGCAGATGCGGCGGGGGCAGGTGAACGTGGGGGACGTGGAGGAGCTGTCATCGGCGGCGCTGCAAGCGCTCGATGCCATCGTCGGCGCGACGGCGGAAGCAACCGGTCACGCGCGCCGCATCGCCGAGGCCGCGGGTGAGCAGGATACGGCGTTCGTGCGACTGCGGGAGCGGATCCACGCCGTCGCCGAGATCGCCGGAAAGAACCGCGCCGAGGCGGACGACGTCGCTACGCGCGCGAACGAAGCGGCCCGCGGCCTCTCGGACCTCGAGCGCGCGACCCGCGAGCTCGAGGCGGTTGCGTCGATGCTTCGCGACTTGACGCGCGGCTTTGCGAGCGTCGCCTAGTCCCCGTACCATTCACGCGTGGCGACGCGCGATCGGGTGTACGTGGCGCTGGGCTCAAATGTCGGCGATCGGGACGCGCACCTCGCGCACGCGCGGGCGCGCCTCGCCGCCCTGCCGCGCTCGCGCCTCGTCGCCGTGTCTCGCGTCGAGGAGACCGCGCCCCTCGGCCCGGTACCCCAGGACCCCTACCTGAACCAGATGGTATTGCTCGAAACGGACCTCACCCCGGACGCGCTGCTCGACCACCTGCACGCCATCGAGCGCGAGCGGGGGCGGGAGCGCGCCGTGCGTTGGGGCCCGCGCACCCTCGACCTCGACATCGTGCGGTTCGGCGCGCGCCAGCTCTCCGCGCCCCATCTCACGCTGCCCCATCCGGAGCTCCCGAACCGGGACTTCTGGCTGCGGGAGATCGCCGAGCTCGACGGCTCAGGGCCGTCCGCTTCTCATGAATGACCCGGCCGCTTCGCGGGCACTCACGATCCGCGATTTGCTCGAGATGAAGGCGCGGGGCGAGCGCATCGTCAGCTTGACGTGCTACGACGCATTGTTCGCGCGCCTCCTCGATGCGAGCGGCGTGGACGTGCTGCTCGTCGGCGATTCGGTGAACCAGGTGGTCGCCGGCGCCGCGACCACGCTCTCGACGACGCTCGGCCAGATGATCTACCACACGACCATCGTCCGCCGCGCCACCCAGCGCGCCCTCGTCGTCTGCGACATGCCCTTCCTCACCTACCAGGTATCGAGCTCCGAGGCGATCCGCAATTGCGGACGGGTCATGGCCGAGACCGGGTGCCACGGCGTGAAGGTCGAGGGTGGCCGCCCCATCGCCGAGACGGTGCGGGCCCTCGTCGAGGTCGGCATCCCCGTGATGGGGCATCTCGGCCTCACACCGCAGTCGGTGCACGCGCTGGGCGGCTATCGCGTGCAAGGTCGCGAGCCGGAGGCGGCGACCCGGTTGCTGGAGGACGCCCAGGCGCTCCAGGCCGCCGGGGCCTTCGCCATCGTGCTGGAGCTCATCCCCGCGCCCCTCGCGTCGCAGGTCACCAAGGCCCTGACGATTCCCACTATCGGCATCGGAGCCGGGCCCGCCTGTGACGGACAGGTCCTCGTGCTGCACGACATGCTCGGCTTGAACGAGGGCTTCAGCCCGAAGTTCCTCAAGCGCTACGCCGCCCTCGCCCAGGACGTGCGCGAAGCGGTGAAACTGTACGCCGCCGAGGTCCGCGAGGGGCGATATCCGGGCCCCGAGCACTCGGTCACGAAGTAGCCCATGCAGGAGATCACGGAGCCGGCGCAGATGCGCGTCTGGTCTCGTGCCGAGCGGGCACGTGGCCGGCGCATCGGCTTCGTGCCGACGATGGGATACCTCCACGAAGGGCATCTGCGCCTCGTCGACCGCGCCCGCGAGCGCGCCGACCGCGTCGTGCTGAGCAGCTTCGTGAACCCGCTCCAGTTCGGGCCGGGCGAAGACTTCGAGCACTACCCGCGCGACCCGGAGCGTGACCGGCGCCT
>JBGPIJ010000227.1:0-4975 GCA_041484865.1 Gemmatimonadota bacterium | reverse complement strand
GTGGGGGAAGTGCACGAAAGCCGGGAGTGTGTGGACCCGCACCCACTGCGGCGTCGTCTTGTCAGCCCACGCCTGCCGCACCTTCTTGATTTCGGTCTGGAAGGTGGGCTGCGTTCCGGCGACGACGAAATGACAGCCGGCACACGTCTGGAGCGACGGAATACCGGGCTCGCTCGCGATCGTCGCGGAGAAGTGGCAATAGAGGCACGGGATCAGGCTCTGCCCGGCGTGCACGTCGTGCCGAAAGAAAATCGGCTGCCGCGGCCCTTGGAGGGAAGCGGTGTCGACGTTCACTGGAGCGATGTACTTGGGCACAGATTGCCCGTTTTGGGCCGCGGCGGGGATGGCGATGCATACGACCAAGGCAATCCCGACCGCGACCCGTCCGTTGCTACTCGTCATCAAGGCGCTCGATGGCGAAGCGGGGCGCCAATAGTAGCGTTCATCGGGAAACACGACAAGAGGCTGCGGTCTACTCGGGGCGCGACAGAAGTTGATGCTTCAGCCGGATGACGTGGACGAACTCCCCAGCGGCCTCGAGGTCCGGCAGCTCCATCCAACACCAGCGTACGCCCCTCGCCACGGGACCGAGACGCATGGCCTCGCCCAATCGGACGGGTACGCCCTCCGATCCGGCGATCTCGCGCTCCTCGGCCTCGTTCAGGATGAAGGTCGCGCTGACGCTCGATACCATCGGGTGGAGGTATCCGAGTTTGCGGCCGCCCACTTCATACATCCAGACCCACTTCCACGCGGTCCCCAGGAAGACGACCTGCTCGGTCACATGCCTCAGGGCCCGCACCCCCTCGCGCGCCAGCTTGAAGCGCTGCGCCGCCCGCGGGGGCAGGTCTTTGAGTGGCGCATCCGATTTCGGTCGCTTGCGAGGGTCGGTGTAGAGATTCGTCGCCCAGTATCCGGGCGGCTGACGATCCAGAGGTATCATGGGGTGAAATAAGCTAGCAGCGGGAGTGCGCCGCCGAAACGGTGGGGTCACCTCTCGAGGGTTTGGGTCGCGGCGCGGAACCGCCCGCGGTCGAGCAGCCGCCCGGCCGACTGGGCGGGCACCGCCATCCGGCCGTCCCGACCCATCGTCAACTTGATGACGTCCGCATTGCGGCCGAACCAGCGGTCGCTCGGCTCGAGGTCGGAGGCGAACACGAACCGCGGCAGGGCGGCGACCGCGAGCGCCGCCTGCGAGCCGATCCCCGATTCCGGCATCGTCCCCGCCCACAGCTCGGCCCCGTACTGCTCCGCCACGCGGTAGATGCGGCACACTTCGCTCAAGCCGCCGACGCGATGCACCTTGATGTTCCACACTCGAGGCCCGCCAAGCGCGACCACCTGGCGCGCGTGACTCGCGCTGCGCAACGTCTCGTCGAGACAGACCGGCGTGCGGAGCGCTTCCGCCAGGCGCGCGTGGCCCACCAGCTCGTCGGGCGCCAGCGGCTGCTCGATGTACAGCAGCCCCGCGTCGTCGAGCAAGCGCAGCTCGCGCTCGTCCTCGGGCCAGCGATACGCGCCGTTCGCATCCACGGTGAGGGGGAGATCGGCGCCGGCCAGCCCATCGCGCGCGGCCCGCACCGCCACGCCGTCCCACCCCGGAGCGACCTTGATCTTCACGCGGGCGTAGCCGCGCTCCACCGCCTGGGCCACCCGGCGTGAAAGCGCGGCGGGCTCCCGGTCCTCCGGAATCCCGAGGGCCACGCCGCAAAGCACGCTCGACGCAGGCTCGACACCCAAACGCGCGGCCAGGAGCTGGGCCAGGCCGGTGCCGCGACGCGCCGCGTCCAGGTCCCACGCCGCCGTCTCGACGCCCGCGCGCGCAAATGGATTGCCGCGCACGTTCTCGCTCACGGCGGCATCCACCTCCTCGGGAGACTCGAACGCGCGCCCTCGCACCCGCGGCAGCAGCACATCCTGGATCAGCAGGCGCGCGCTCCCGATCGTCTCCTCGGAATAGAAGGGCAAATGAAACGGGGGAGACTCTCCATACCCCGTGTGTCCCTCGCCGTCGTGCAGGGCGACGACGAGCGAGCGCCGTTCGTGCACCGCGCCGCCCGAGATGATGAACGGCTCCACGAGCGGGAGCACCAGCTCGAACAGCTCGACGCGCTCAATCCGCACGCGGGACCAGATCGAGAAAAACGAGCATGCCGTTCCGCCGTTCCAGCCGGCCACTCTCCTCGAGCTCGCGCATCGTCGCGATCACGCCGTCCCGCGGATCGAAGACGAGGGCGTGCAAGGCGCGCTGGGTACGGGAACCCTCCGTGGCTGGATACTCGGACAGGGGGAGCTGAAAGAAGGTGTGCAGCTGAACGCTCTCGCAGCCGCGCCGGGCGTATTCGACGATCATCCGGCCCGAGTGAATGTTGCCGGAGCCGGAAAGCGGGCGGTCGAAAGACGGTCGGTCGGAACTCCGGCGGTCGGCAACGGTGTCGAGCACTCGCAGGTTGCGGTCGCTCAAGTCCCAGCCGCCGTATGCCACGCTCCGCTCGGAATCGAAGAGACGGTTGAAACACACGAGCGTATCCGCGTCCGCGCATCCGTGCATCATCTCCAACTGAAACGCATCGTCGAAGCGAGCGTTCATGAGCTTCACGGCAACGCGCACGGGAATGGGCGACGCGGCCCGGACTCGAGCTGGTATCTCCCGCAGCCAGCGCAGAATCTGCATCCGGTCATCGGCGAGCACGTCTCCCGCGAGGGTCGGCGAGAAGTCCACCTCGACGAGGAGCGGCGGATCTCCCCATGCCTCCGCGAGGCGGCGTGTCGTGAACTGATACTCCGCGTCGCGAAACGGCTCGCCGAGCCGCGGCAGGTGATACTTCACGGACGGGATCACCGGCATGTCACGCGCCCGGGCCAGATCGCGGCCGGCGCGCACGAGCGCGAGATAGTCCTCGAAGGAGCGATCCCAGCCGCGGCCCTTCCAGGTCACGGTCCATCCGAGGCGGCCGTCCCGGCTGGCCCACCGCTCGACCTTCATCTTCGTCTCGTGAATCGCCCACGCGCCCATCGAGCGTGCGCCGCTCTCGTCCTCCGCGATCACCGTCTTGAGGATCACGAACGCGAGCCCCGCCGCGGCGTCGTCCTCGAGCTGGCCGGCGCTCAAAGACAGTTGGCCCGAGCCTTTGCCGATCGGATGCGCGAGAGGGCAGCCCAGGTAGCGGGCGGCGAGGTCGATGCGATGCGCCTCGCGCACGTGATCGGTGAAGTCGGCCGGGAGCTCGCGCTTGAACCGCTCGAAATCGCGTTCGAGCAGAGCCTTGCTCACGCGGCCGCGCGCAGCTGCCGCACCGCGCGCGTGACTCGCTCCCGCTCCGCCGGATC
Organism: Gemmatimonadota bacterium; assembly: GCA_041484865.1. Lineage (GTDB taxonomy): Bacteria > Gemmatimonadota > Gemmatimonadetes > Gemmatimonadales > GWC2-71-9 > AG25. The sequence goes on along the minus strand of JBGPIJ010000227.1, from coordinate 1,645 downwards.
CAGGGCGGGTCCCCAGGGATCGTCGCACGCGTCCGCCGGAATGACCCCGTCGGCCGCGAGTGCCCAGAGCATGCGGCGGACGTAGCCCTCCATCGGTGGAGTGAACGTCGCCGCCGCAAACGCGTCGACGAGCGACGAGAGCCGGTGAAACTCCGCGTAGTCTCGTTGCGCGTGGCACTGGAGCATGCGCGCCTGCACGTCGCTCGCCGCGGCGCCCATGCCGATGAGCGCGGCCCTCGCGCCCTGCATTAGGGAATACCCGAGGAACCGGTCCTCGCCGGTGATCAAGAGCTTCTCCGGATAGCCGCACAACAGAGCGGCGATCCGTTGGAAGGTCATCACGGAATCGAGGGTGGCGACCTTGATCCCGATCACCTGGGGCAGGTCGAACAGCCGGCGGAGGGTGTCGTCGTCGTACGCGACGCCGCCCGCGGCCTCATATAGATAGAAGGCGATCACCGGCAGCTCGCGGCCGAGCGCCTGATGGTAGGCCACCGGGTCGTCGCGCCGAGGGAACGCGAGCAGCGCGTCCGCCCCGCCCGCCCGGGCGTCGCGCGCGACTTCGGGCGAATCGGCGCCCGCCACGATCACGCCGTGCGGAAGTGCGGCGCGCCAGCTTGCGAGCACGAGCCGGCGCTGCGCCGACGAGAGATGCGGCCCGCGCCCCGTATGTGCCCAGACGGCGACGCCCGCCACCCCCTGCCCCGCCATCCAGCGGACATAGAGTTGCTGCGCGTCTTCGGCGATAGTGCCGCCCCGAAACGGGACCGGGACCGCCGGAATGAGACCGGAGAGACGGGCGGTCAGCCGGTCGGGCGGTCGGGCGGTCACGGCGTGCGGAACGCACGGAGGTTGCCGGACTCGATGGCGGCGCGCTGCTCCGGCTTCAGGTCGACGAGGTCGAGCTTGGCCACGCTCGTTTCCGGCAGCCGCAGCGGTTGCCCCGTGCCGAACACGAACCGTTCGGCGCCGATCGTCTGGAGCAGCGTTTCCAGATGGTCTTCGGGCGGCCCCCAGACCCAGCTGATGTCCCACCACGCCCGGGCGGCCTCCTCCGGCGTCGAGCCGAAGTGCACCTCTTCGACGAACGCGCGGTCCGCGTGGGTGACGATCACCCGCACGTCTTCGTCGCTCCGCAGCCACGCGCGCACCGCGGCCGCCGGCAGCTCGGGGGCGTGGTCGTTCGGATGGCGCTGGCGCGCGTCCTCGAGACGCACGGCAAGGACGAGCGGAATACCCGCCGCCGCGCAGACGCCGGCGAGCGCCAGCATGGCACTGCCGGCGGGATCGATGCCGTAGAACGTGGGATCGCAGCGCACCGCCGGCGCGCCCGCCGCGCGGGCGGCATCGAGTACCTCCTGCCACCCGGCGATGCCGGGATGCACCGCCGGCACCGGCCGGAGCCGCGGGAGCCTCGCGGCGGTATCGAAGAGCCAGGGGTTGCCCGCGGCGGGATCCCGCCAGAACATCCCCGGCAGGTGCGTCACCCAGGCTTCGTCGATGCCCGCGCGGTCCATCGCATGGCGGAGCGCCTCGGCCGAGGTGCCGGGCACGCGCCGGTACGGATAGGCGCCGAGAAAGGCGTTGACGTCGATGCGCATCAATCGGCCGGAAACGCGCCGCGCGGGAAGATCCACGCGGCGTT
>JBGPIJ010000226.1:0-4987 GCA_041484865.1 Gemmatimonadota bacterium | reverse complement strand
CCACCCACATGCGCGCCGATGTCTTCGTCATGGTGGCGATCGTGGCGGGTGTGCTGATGGCGCGCCACGGCTGGTGGTGGATCGATCCGGTGGTGGCGATCGGCATCGCGGGGGTGATTTTGCGCGTCGCGTGGAGTATCCTGTCGCGCGCCGTGCCCGTGCTCGTCGACGAGCGCGCCCTCCCGCCGCACACGATTCGCGAGCGGGTGGAGGCCGTGAACGGCGTGCAGAGCGCGTACGGGATCCGGTCGCGAGGCACGCCCCCGGAGCGGTACGCCGAGGTCACCATCGCGGTCGATCGCGGCGCCAGCGTCGCCGACGCCCATGCCATCGCGGACCAAGTGGAGGAGCGCCTCAAACATTACCTCCAACTGAGCGAAGTCATCGTGCACGTCGAGCCATGCTGAGCGCATCATCCTCCTCTTCTTCTTCTTCTCTTCCCGGGGCACTCGGCTCCGGCGCGGTGCGTCGCCCGCCCCGCTCGCTGAAGCAGGAGTATGAGGAGTTCATGCTTCAGCGCATCGAGGAGTACAAGAACGCGCTCGCGCGACCCGAGCTGCTCGAGATCGGCGACGAGGCGGTGCGCGAGCTCGAGGCGAACGTCGCCGGCCAGTACCTGCTCACCGAAGTGCTGCTGCTCGAGCACGTGGACCGGCTCATCGCGCGGCGGCTGCGCCTGCCATCGTTTCCGCGCTGGCGACAGCGCCACCGGATGCTCCGTGCCGCGCAGCGCGAGCCGACCCACTGGGGACTCGAGCACGACGCCGCTCTCGTCGGCATGGGACCCCGGCTCGAGCCCGGAGATGTCGCACTGGTGGTCGGCGCGGGAGCGTTGCCCGGGGCGCTGTTTCTCGCGGCCCATGACGCCGAAGTCTTCCTACTGGATCAGTCGCTCGGGGCTATCGAAGCCGCGGAGAGCCGCGCGATTTCGGAGCAGCTCGCCGGGCGGTTTCAGGCCCTCGTGATTCAATTCGGCGGCTGGCTCCCCGATATCGCGCCGAGCCTGGTGGTCCTCGATCCCCACGCGCTTGCCCCATCGCGCCCGAGAGAACGGAGCGCGGTCCTGGCCGAGCTGCAGGCCCTCACCCGACCCGGTGGGGTCCATCTGATTCTCCCCACCCCGGGAGCGCGAGAGGTGATCCCGCTTGCCCCGGAGGCACTACAGTCGCAGTACGCCGGCTGGCAGATCGCGCGCCGCAAACGTGCCCGTGGCGACGGCTTCGTCGCGACCAAACCGGAGCGTCAACTCGACACGGCCCTGAACGTGTCGGAATAACAACTCCCCCAGAGCGTCGCCAGATAAAGCGTTGCCGAATAATGCGTTGCCAGGCAGGGCGTTTGGCCGGCGTCTTGCTCTGGGAATGCCTTATCCGACAACAGGCAACGCCTCTCATGACCAGTCTCCCGCTCGTTTTGGACGAAGAGCCGATAGGGATCATTCTGCGGGCCGGCCGGCGCCTGCTGAGGCCCGCGAAAATCTGGGCATACTGCTGGTGCGCGGAGGAGCCGGAATCCCAGGACCCCTCGCATCGGCGCCTACCCGTTGATCATTCCTCCTGAGGCTGTCCGGGCCGGCTTGTAGCCGGCCCGCTTCGTTTCCCGGCTATCTTCTAGCCGGTCCATGCAAGCGATTGTGAAGGAGCGCCGCGCTCCCGGTCTCACGGTGAAGAGCGTGCCCAAACCATCACCCGGGCCGGGCGAGGTGCTGATCGCCGTGCGCCATGCGGGGGTGTGCGGAACCGATCTGCACATAGCCGACTGGGACCCCTGGGCCCAGGGCCGGGTCAACCCACCGCTCGTGGTCGGGCACGAGTTTGCCGGCGAGGTGGTGGCGGTAGGCGATCGGGTCGCGGAGATCAGGCCCGGCCAGTTCGTCACCGCCGAAGGGCACATCGTGTGCGGTCATTGTCTCCAGTGCCGTACCGGGAACAGCCACATCTGCCGCCGCACCCAGATCATCGGGGTGGATCGAGACGGCGCCTTCGCCGAGTTCATCGTCATGCCCGCGACCAACGTCCTGCCGCTCGACGGGATTCCGACCACTATCGGCGCGATCATGGATCCGATGGGCAACGCATTCCATGCCGTCCTCACGGCCGACATCCCGGGCAGCACCGTCTTCATCGTGGGCTGCGGGCCGATCGGATGCTTCGCGGTGGGCATCGCGCGGGCCGCGGGAGCCGTCAAAGTGATCGCGTCGGACATCAATCCCAAACGACTCGCGCTGGCGGCCCGCATGGGAGCCCACGTGACGATCGACGCCTCGACGGACGACGTGGCGACGCGCGTAATCGAGGAAACGGGGGGTGAAGGGGCCGATGTCGTGTGCGAGATGTCCGGCGTCCCGTCCGCTCTGCACCAGGCGTTCGCGGCCGTGTGCCTCGGCGGCCACGTGCAGCTGCTCGGTATCCCCAAGGGAGAGGTGCCGATCGACCTCGCCCGCGAGATCATCTTCAAAGGGATCACGGTGTACGGCGTGATCGGCAGGAAGATGTACCAGACCTGGCATCAGATGCGCCGCTATCTCTCCGCGGGACTGTTCGACCCCACGCCCGTCATTACCCATCGTTTCCCCTTCACCCGCATCGACGAAGCCCTCGCCGCCATACGCTCGGGCGATGCGGGCAAGATCATCCTGGAGATCGCATGAGCTTCGCCGACGGGCTGAAGACCGAGCTCGACCAATTGCGCCGGGACGGCGTTTACAAGCGCCTGAATTATCTGGCGTCCCCGCAGGGTCCCCGCGTGCGCATGGAGGGCCGCGGCGAGGTCGTGATCCTGTCCTCGAACAACTATCTGGGTCTCTGCAGCGAGCCCGGTGTGATTGCGGCCGGGAAGCGCGCGCTCGACCTGTTCGGCGCCGGGACGGGATCGGTTCGCTTCATCTGCGGGACTTTCACCGTGCACCGCGAGCTCGAATCCGCCCTCGCGCGGCTCGTCGGCTGCGCCTCGGCGCTCACCTACGTGAGCTGCTGGAATGCCAACGAGGGTCTCTGCCCCACGATCCTGGGTGAGCGGGACATCGTGATCTCGGATCAATTGAATCATGCGTCCATCATCGACGCGATCCGTCTGGCGAAAGCGATCACGAAGTGCCAGACCGCCGTGTACCGGCACTCGGACATGAAGGATCTGGAGGACAAGCTGCGTGCGGCGCGGGAGTATCGTCTCAAGCTGGTCATGACGGACGGGGTGTTCTCGATGGAGGGGGACATCGCCAAGCTGCCGGACATCGTTGCACTGTCGAAACAGTATGGCGCCATCGTCGCCGTGGACGACTCTCACGCAACCGGCGTGCTCGGCCCGAACGGTCGCGGCACAGCGGAGCACTACGGCATCCTCGGGGAGGTGGACATCATCACGTCCACGCTCGGCAAAGCGCTCGGCGGCGCCGCGGGCGGATTCACGGGCGGCCCCGCGCCTCTCGCAGACTATCTCACGCAGCGCTCCCGACCCCAGCTCTTCAGCAACGCCTTGCCCCCTACCGTCGCCGCGAGCGCGCTCGCGGCCGTGCAGCACCTCGAGGGCCACCCCGAGCTCCTCCGCCGGCTCGCCGAGAACGCCGCTTATTTCCGCGATCGGCTGCGCGCCCTCGGGTTCAAGCCCCTCCCGGGGGAAACCCCTATCATCCCCGTGATCCTTGGCGAAACGGCGAAGGCGATGCAGATGAGCGAGCTACTGCTCGCGGAGGGGGTGTTCGTCACCGGGTTCGGATATCCCGTAGTGCCACAGGGCCAGGCGCGGGTACGCTGTCAGGTCTCCGCAGCGCATACCCGCGACGATCTGGACTTCGCGCTCCGCGCGTTCAAGAAGGCCGGTACCCAACTCAAGCTCATCTAACCTCGCCATTTTCGGCTTTAGTTCGGTCTCTGTTCGGCTAAAAGCCGGGTAGACCTAAAGTAGTTTCAAGGCGCAGTGGCTTAACTCTCCTCTCTCCAAGCCTTTCGGGTATCGCCTTTTTGAGCCTCATTCCCTATCTTCGGTGCGTTTCGGGAGCCTGGTTGCACGTGTCTTCACGAGGAGCGGTCCGATGCGGGTTCTCACGGTTGTGGGATTGGCGCTCGTTGGCAGCGCGACCGCGCTGCAGGCGCAGCACTCCCACCAGCTCGAAGTCGGCGGGTTCGGCACCTACACGCACTACGACCCAATCCGAGGCATGAATGCGCAGGCGGGCGGGGGAGCCCGGCTCGGATACTTCCTGAACGAGTATTTCGGGTTGGAAGTGACGTTCGACATGGCGAGCCCATTCTTTCCGACCGGCACTGGCACCGCCGTCGCTCAGGGTTCCGGCAACCTGATCATCAACTCGGGTGGCGAGCACAATATCCTCTACGTCCTGGGCGGGTACACGCGATACCGTGAGGGGGGCTACACGCCGTACGTCTGGCTCAACGAAGCCCACGGCGCTATCGGTGACCGGATCTTCTTTGGGAACCACGTGGCCCTGCGGCTCGAGGGAGGTGTCTACTATTCTCTCACGGCGCCGCCCCTGGCAACGAAGAAAATGCTCAACTACCAGGGTTCAGCGGGGCTCTCGTTCTTCCTCGGAGGAGGGGGCCGCGAGCGACGCGAGAGGCCAGAGATTTCCAAGCAGACGCGCGACTCGATTATCGCCGCTGGGGGCACGCCGCCTCCGGTGGAAAAACCGTCGCGTCAGCGTTTCGTGGAGACGGGGGCCAACTGGGCGCACCAATGGTTCTGGGGTGGCCAGGCCGGCGTCATGCTGCTCAAGACCGACGAGGGAACGTCCGCTGAGCCGACCTTCGGCGGCCACTGGCTGATCACGGGCAAGAAGACCGCGCTGTACGTGGCGTACGAGCAGGTGTTCTCCCTCTCGGATCGGCACGCGACGATTCTCGAGCCGAATGGCACGATCGAGCCGAGCAACGTCTCCTTCAAAAACGTGCGGCGCATCATGATGGGCGCGGTCGCATTCCCGGCCCAGAGGCAGATTCAGCCGTTTGCGGGCGCGGGCTTCGCCATCATG
>JBGPIJ010000225.1:0-4994 GCA_041484865.1 Gemmatimonadota bacterium | reverse complement strand
GCTGGGTTTCGCATCCACGAAATGCGGGTCTTCCGTGGGTTTGGCCAGCGCTTTGACGTCCACCGCGTCACCGCCGATTGCGACGGCCAGCGCTGCCAGATCAGGGGTTGTAGCCACGACGTTCAGTTTGCGAGCGAGTGGCATCCCGCTACCCCAGGGTGCCATCAGCGCGACGGCTGCGAATGTCCGTAAGCTCATATTGATCATAGGAGTTGGTGTCGCCTCTAGAATTTGTGTGCTGCGTGTGCGCCGAGAAGAAACTCGACTTGCATCCACACTGAGTGATCGACGCCGAGTCCCTCCCGGTGGTCGTAATTGTACTGGAGGCGAACCTTCGAAAACTCGGTCGGATACCACGTCACATTCGGCGAAACGCGATAGCGATCGGCGCGCGCAGGCGATGCGAACGCGGCCTGGTCGCCGCCGGCGAACTCGCCACGCAGCCCCGCTACCAGGAGCGGCTTGATGCCCCACAGGAACTGCGCGTACATGCCGCGGTCCCTGAGGATCTCCTCGGGGAACGTGACGGTCGGGTCCTCGGTAGACACCCGCTGCGCCGCGACATACCGGCGAGTCAGCGCTTCGCTCTGAAACGAGACGAACGGGAATCCCTGATGCGCCCTGAGGGACTTCCACTTCCAGTAGACGTCGGCGCCGTATACCTGCGTGTTGGCATGGGGCCCGGAGTTATTCGGCCCGAACGCTCCCGAGGCGCCGACCAGGAGCGTTTGCGTTGCCGTCAGATCGAACGACGTGGCGACCCGCGGCACGATGAGAAAGTCCCCCGGTCCACCCACGGTTCGCTCGACGGGTACGCCTCCGTGGATCAGTGATGATTCGTCCGAGCGAAAGCTGAATGCTGTCGCACCAGCGCTGTTGAAGGCCGCTATCGTGGCTTCCACATACCATGGCGTGGGCGCGAGCCAGGAAAGCCTGGCGCCTTGGCTGCGCAATCCATCGGGACCGAACATGCGATTGAGTACCAACGGCTGGTCCGCAAAAGCCCACGCGTGGGGGTGCTGCGGATTCTGGCGGCCGAACTCCGCAAAGAACTGCCCGCCCTTCAACTGCAGGTTTCCCGGCAGCGACGTGGTCAGGAAATACGCTTCTTCCAGCTCCACGCCCGTCTCCCCTTTTGCATCCAGCTTGTAGACGATGTTGCTGAATCCCTTGAGGTAGGGATCTACGGTGCCGTCGAGAGCGAGCTCGGCGTTGGGAATGGAGAAGCCGCGCACGTGAGGGTCGTGATCGCCCACTTGGAGCGAACCGACGTCCGGCTCGGTGGACCAGCCAAAGTCCGTCAGCCCGACGAAGCTGGCGTTCATGTACGTCCCCGCCGCGCGCCCCTGCTGGACCGGCTGCGCGGGCGATGCCGGCTGTTGGGCGGCCGGCGCCACAACCGTCGATTCGCCGCCAGCAACAGCGGCCGCCGTAGGCGGCAACGCGCTCAGGCTGTCGAGTCGCGCCTTCAAGGCGCGCACCTCGGCCGCGAGGGAATCCACCTGACGGCGGCTGGCCTGCTGCGCGGCGGCTGGTGCAGTGGCGAGCGCCGTCCCAACCAACATTGCGAGATACCGGGATCGGACCATCCCAGGCCTCCTCTCTCGTGTGTTCGAGCGAACCGCCGTTGCCGCGGCGGTCGCTCAAGGTGCCGGCAGCCCGCGACGCGGGCGCCGCTGCTCAGGAGAGAGGGGCGGGTGGGGCTCGGGGGCGGGACCCGCGGTCGATGCGGTCCCGCGGATGCCACTGCGGATCGAGGGGGGTACGGGGTGCGTGAATCGCGGCGCGCGCCGGAACGACCGGCGGCCGGAGTGGCGCGCCAAGCCCGCCCGCGTATTGGCACAGTGCGCAGCGCATCGCGTCGTGCAGCACCAGACAGCTCGCGTCGTGATGAGCCTCGAACGCCGCGGGGGCCCGTTCCGGCTCCTGGGCGTGGGCGAGCGGCGCCGCGACCCCCGCCAGCACCTGGCAGAGGAACAGCAGCGCCGCGATCGGCGCGGTTGCTCTATTGCGGTTCGTGTGAATGGCCGTCACACCGCGTGCGCGAGCAGAGCCCCGGGGCGTCCGCCACGGGCGTAGGCGCGGAGGCGTCGCAACATCCGGCGGTCGTGCCGGATCGCGTCGTCCCCCTTCGGGGTCTCGATGATCTTGATCATCGTGGCCAGTCGCGCGCTCCTCATGATGCGCCGAAACGCCTCCGCCCCGATCCGCCCTTCCCCGATCCACTCGTGACGGTCGAGGTGCGATCTCGCGGCGGCTTTCGAATCGTTCAGGTGCAAGCATTTTAGCCTGTCGAGCCCGACCTCGCGGTCGAACCGGTCCCACACGGCGTCGGCGTCGCCGGCCACATCATACCCCGCCGCGTGCAGATGGGCGGTATCGAGACAGAACCCGACCCGGCCCCGCACCGCCTGGGGCAGCGCGTCGCGCAGCGCCCGCAGCTCCTCGAACGTGGACCCGAGCGCCGTTCCCGCTCCCGCCGTGCCCTCGATCAGCACGCCGACGCCATTCGGCACGGCGGCGAGGCAGGCCGCGTACTCCCGGGCGTTGCGCTCGAGCCCGGCGGCCCGGTCGTCCATGTAGTTGCCCGGATGGGACACCACCCAAGGTATGCCGAGTGCCCGGCAGCGGGTCAACTCTCCGATGAAACACGCGGCGCTCCGCGCCCGGAGCACGGGATCCGGCGACGCAAGATTGATCAAGTAACTGTCGTGCGCCAGCACCATTCGCACGCCGCTCCGGGCCCAAGCCGCGCGAAACCCGCCGGTGTGCTCCGTCGTGAGCACGGGCTCCCGCCATTGGTTCGGGGTCTTCGTGAAGATCTGGATCGCCGTGGCGCCGATCGTGGTTCCGCGTGCCGGCGCCTCCCCCACGCCCCCCTGGGTGGACACGTGGGCGCCGAGCGGGCCGTCCGGGCGCTGGCTCATCGCCACTCCTCGGCGGGGAAGGCCAGTCGCGAGATGAGCGGGACGAACCGCACCTCGCCGGCGCCCCGCTCCTCGAGCGTGGTGGCGGTGCGCTGGTATACGCGCAGCTCCTGCGCGGCGAGATCGCCGATCGGGATGACGAGGCGGCCCCCGGGGGCGAGCTGCTCGAGCAACGGCGGCGGCACCCGCGGCGCCGCCGCGGCCACCACGCTGCCGTTGAACGGCGCCTCCTCGGGCCACCCGTTGGCGCCGTCGCCCAGCCGCGTCTCGATGTTCGTCAGGCCCAACCGGCGGAACCGCTCTTCGGCTTCGACGAGCAGATCGGGCAGCCGCTCGACCGCGTACACGCGGGCGCAGAGAAGGCCGAGAATCGCCGCCTGATAGCCGGACCCCGTGCCGATTTCGAGCACGCGATCGCGGCGCTGCAGCTCGAGGGCCGCGGTCATGAGCGCCACGATGAACGGCTGGGAGATGGTCTGGCCGTTGCCGATGGGAAGGGGCACGTCGTCGTACGCGGCGCCACGCAGATGCGGCGGTACGAACCACTCGCGCGGCACGCGCGCCATTGCGGCGAGGACCCGACGGTTGCGGACGCCGCGGCTCGCGAGCTGGCGCCGTACCATGCGACGCCGCGCTCCGCGCGTTTCAGGCGCGGGGATACTCATCGCTGACCGCGCGTGCTTGCTCGGGCATTGGGTGAACTATAGCTTGACACCCCCAACGCGGGCGAGGTCATTTGCCGGAGCGCTCCCACAGCCGCGTTCTCCTGATCGGCGATTCCACCGCTCGCCCCGAAGGACTGGAGCGGTTGCTGGTGCGCGGAGGCTTCGAAGTGACCGAGCTCCGCGATCCTGCCGGCGCGGATCGTCCGGTGCAGGCGCCTCCCGACCTGCTCCTCTACGCCGTCAATACGCGCAGCCCCGATCTCGGCGAGACCGTACGCAGCCTCGTGACCGATGCGCGTTACAACGGCGCGCCGGTATTCGTGATTGTGGGCGACGGGGGGGCGGACGCCGTCGCGGAAGCGCTGCTGGCGGGCGCGCGGGACGCGGTGGCGAGCCCCGTGCATTTCGGCGAGCTGCGGGCTCGGATCGACGCGCACCTCCGGATGCGGGACGATCTGAAGGAAGCGCTCGACGCCCTACGCGCCCGCGACCTGCTGTTCGACATCTTCCAGGACGTGTCGGCGACGCTCCGGGCCGACGAAATCTTCCAGACGCTCGTGCGGCGCGTGGGCCAGGCGTTCGGTCTCACCCACTGCTCATTCGTGCTGACGGCGCCCGGGGAGGACAAGGGTCGCGTCGTCGCCGTGTACGAAAACCCCGCCATCCGTGACCTGCGGGTGGAGCTCGAGCGCTATCCGGAAATCCAGGAGGCGATCCGCACCGAGCGGCCGGTGATCATTCACGACGTGCGCGAGCATCCCTTGTTCGACGCGATCCGCCGGCGCTGGGTGCAGCAGCAGGTCGAGGTCAACGTGCAGTCGGCCGTGGCGCTGCCGGTGTTCGTGCAGGGACGTGCGGCCGGGGTGTTCTTCCTGCGTACGGTGCGGGGCGATCCTCAGCTCCGGCCCCGGGATGTGGCGTTCGCGAACACGATCGCGCAGGCCGCGGCCCGCGTGCTCGAGAACGAAGAGCGGCGCTCGGCGATCTACCGCCGGCAGGCCAATGCCGGCGTGAGGGATGCGGTCACCGGGTGCGCGAGCCTCGACGCACTCGACCGCCGCGTGCGCGACGAGTTCGAGCGCGCCCGGCGCTACTCGTTGCACTTCGCGCTGGTGTTGCTCGACATTGAACGGCTGCGGATCATCAACGAAACGCTGGGGCTGAGGCAAAGGGGGTGTCGGGAAAGCGAAGGCGGTGTCGGGAAGGCGACGGCGGTCTTGCAACCCCCGACACCCGACACCGCGCTTGCATTCCCGACACCGCCTTTGTCTTCCCGACACCGCCTTTCTCAATCCAGCGTCTTATGAAACCGCCGCACCGCCACCACGAACAGCAGCACCGCAAACGCGCCCAGCATCGCGATCTCCCGCCACAGCGCGTCGAATCCCACCCCCTTGAGCAG
>JBGPIJ010000224.1:0-5041 GCA_041484865.1 Gemmatimonadota bacterium | reverse complement strand
GAGCCCGTCTACGACGCCGAGCAAGCCGGCGTCATCGGGTTCGTGAGCACACCGCTGCACGCCCCGCTCAAGGCGAATCCTCGAGCGTGGTCGCCGTTCTATGTGCCCGTCTACCCGGTGGGGTCAACGGTTGGGGCGGTCGTCTGCCGACACATCCCCGTGGACAACTGCCCCGATCACGGACCGGGGGTCGCGGGTGCGGCGGCGGCAATCATGCCCGCGGTGTACGGCGGCGGGGTAATCGGGCACGACCACTTGATGGACTTCCCGGGCGGGGCGGACTTCAATGTCGCGTGGGAGCCGATCCTCGTGCTGTTCACGAGTAAAGCCGCCGCGAATGAGCACCTCCTCACCGATGTACAGATCGAGGCTGCGGTCGCGAGAGGCGACGCGATCGAGGTTCCCGTACCAGAGTTGACGTTCCACTGCGCGGCAGTGGCGGCCGCGGTGTGGGCGCGGGCAACGCCGCTTCCGTGAGACGGGAACGGTCTCGCGTAGGCCGGTGCGGGCGCCGGATCTCCGGCGCCCGCATCCCTATCGAGGGCGATTCTGCTCTCTGCCATCGATGAACTCCTCACACACGAACGCGACGATCCGTTCTGGGTCGTTCAAGCTCAGGACCGGCAGAGGCAGTTCGCTCTCCGGCGCTTGATCGGTAGCGAGGGCGATCATGGACCGATCCTCGAGACACAGCAGGGGCCGCCCCAGGGCGGGGCGGTGAACCTCGATCTTGGGAAACTGTTCGCCGGCAAATCCCTCCACGAGGATCAAGTCAAGACTCTCCTGCTCCAGATGGCCCAACAGGGCGCCGAGCTGCGACTCCTGTGTGGAAGGTGGTGTCTCGACGATGAGCGCCCATCGTTTCGGAGAGGCGACCAGCGTTTGATCAGCCCCTGCCTTCCGGAGTTTGAAACTGTCCTTTCCCGGCTGGTCCAGCTCGAACATGGGAGACGCCTGCTTCACCACGCCCACGCGCAGGCCCCGGGCGTGCAGCAACGGGATTAGCCGCGTCAGCAACGTCGTCTTGCCGGCCCCACGGAATCCTACGAACCCGACCACCGGCACAACCGCGCCCTCGATCACGACGTAGCCGTCCTCCTCGCGCCACGCGCTGCATACCTGACCCCGACCCGACGGCAACGAGCGCGACTGAGGCCGTCGAGCATCAGGATGCTCCGAGCACGTCCTGCATCCACCCCAGCGCCGCCATCATGTTCGGGAACCCGATCGTGGGACACGCGAGCAGCGCGACATGCTCGATCGCGGCCGCTTCGATGCCCTGGGCGTGCGCCTTCCGGGCGTGCGCATGTGCGGCGCCTTGCATCCGCGCGCCGATCTATGTGCGGGCTCACCCAGCACGCGCAACAGCAGCCCAGCGTTGAGACACACGTACGAAGCGGTGGCGAGCCGATCGCTGCCGCGGGGGGTCTCCTTCGAATACTTCGGAAACATCCAGTACGCCACGCCGAAGATCATCTGCGTGATCCAGCCCACGACGAGGAGATGGACGTACACCGAACCCGTTACGGCGAGGCCCGCGGGAAGCCCGAGCGGCGCCTGCGCCGTCTCGGCCACGCCCAACACGAGCGCCGCGATGAGGTACATCAGCGATGTCTTGATGAACCAGCGCGTGACGATTGGCATGCGGGAAAACTAGAGCCTCACACCGCCCCAGTATCCGCGATCGTTGTGGTGCTCCGCGATCCCCCGCGCCTCACGTCCCGATGGTCCGCAAGCGGAGCTGAGTTCCCCACGGGTCGAGCACCACGAGCTCGGGCGCGTCCGTCGAATCCCCTTCCCGCTCTGCCGCGTAGCCGCCGCGTCTGAGGCTTTCTCCGACAGCCGAGACGCTCGCCGCGTCGGGGAGCTCGATCGTCCACTCGAGCAACCGTGCATCGTGCGGCGGCGCCGGCGCCGCGCCGCTCCCGGCCCACGTGTTGGTGCCCAGCCGGTGATGATAGCCGCCGGCTCCGAAGAACAGCGCGCCCGGGTAGTGCCACACGGTGCGATCGAAGCCGAGCCCCTCGGAGAAGAAGGCGGCGGCACGCGCGATGTCGCCGACGTGCAGGTGCACGTGCCCGATCACGGTGCCGGGCGGCATCCCGGTCCACGGGACGTCCCCGGCCGCCTGGAGCAGCCCGGCGATATCCACGGGATCGGTGGCCATCATCAGCTCGCGTCCGACGCGCCGCCACGCGCTGCGCGGGCGATCAACGTAAACCTCGATGCCGAGGTTGTCCGGGTCCTGGAGGTAGAACGCCTCGCTCACCAGGTGATCGGCTCCACCGGCGCGCGCGCTGATCTCCCCCAAGTGCCGGACGAACCGACCCAGCGATGGACGATCCGGCAGCAGAATCGCGAAGTGGTAGAGTCCGAGACATCCGCGGTGCGGCACCGCGCGCGCACCCGGGCGCTCGCGCAGCTCGACGAGCGGTGCGTCGTCCCCGTATGCGGCGAGCACGGCGCGCGAAGCATCCCGTTCGACGACGCGCAGTCCGAGCACGTGTTCGTAGAACGTCAGCGAGCGCGGGATGTCAGCCACCTGCAGGCGCACGCGCCCGAGGTGAGTTGTGTCGGGCAGCCGAAAGCCGCGAGGCGGCTCACCGTAACTCCCCGGCGACGCCGGCTGCGCGCCGTCGGCGCGGCCAAAGATGTCCTGCGTGCTCGTGCCCATTGAATGCTCCATCAACGCCGCGCCGGCATGATCAGTTCCTCGTGGACGGTCGGATCACGACCTGCCCGCTTCAGGGGGGCGGCAAGCATCCCCCGGGCTGCACCACCTCTTGCCGCACTGCCCAGAACGGTTGCCCGTTCAACGTCCCACGCAGATGGCCGGTCTCAGGGTCATACCGCAGCCGGTAGTGCGCGTTGGGTTCGTCCAATGTGACATTCAGACCTGAGACCTTCCCCCTCGCCGAAGATGGTAGGCGCAGCGGGCCTTTCTGTGCGACTCCTTGGTCAAACGATTCAGGAATGACGATCGCGTCCACCGAGTCACCCGTCTGCTCGAGGATCCAGGCGGCGGGGTGGTGCAGGCACTGCGGTCGCAGGGTGAAGGACTGAGCCTCGGGTTCGGCCGAGCCAGACCCGGTGGCCCACTCGCCGCTGAGGTCGAACCGCTGGTCCGATGCCGCCGTGTCGTCAGCAGCGGGTGGGGCGACGCTCGGCGCGGCCGCGGCGACAGCCGACGCAGTGTGAGAGGCACACCCGGCAGCGAGGATGACACTCAGTCCCGCCGCAAACGTTGCGGTCACCGCGCCCAGAGCTTATCCCTCGCTCTCGAGGATGACGACGCTCCGGCCCGGCACCGGGCAATGATCGCCGGTCAACCGCCGCTCACTACCGGCATCGGCGATGTCGTGCGGACTGTCAGCGAATGTGTCGACCGCGATGTGCCAGGTCCCGGCGGGCACTTCGAAATCGAGCGGCTTCCAAAGCATGTTCATCATGACGTGCAGGGCTGCATGGCCATCGACGCCTGCAATGGTGCAGGCGAGCGTCCGCGCCTCCGGATCGTCAAACCCCGGGCGGTTGAGGATCGTGCCATGCCACGAGATATCGGGCCCATCTCGTTCGTTGATCGCGCCAGTGTAGAACGACGGTTGCCACAGCGCCGGATGGACTTTCCGAAATGCGATCATCCGCTGGACGAAACGGAGCGTCGCGCGGTGCGACTGGACTAGCGTCCAGTCGAACCAACTCGTCGGGTTGTCCTGGTTGTAAGCGTTGTTGTTCCCCTTCTGGCTGCGCCGAATCTCGTCGCCGCCGAGCAGCATGGGCACGCCTCGTGACAACAGGAGGATCGTGAAGAAGTTCTTGATCTGCCGCGTCCGCAACGCGTCGATCGCGGGATCTTCGGACGGTCCCTCCACTCCGCAATTCCAGCTCAGGTTTTCGTCGCTCCCGTCGCGATTGCCCTCGCCGTTCGCCTCGTTGCGTTTCTCGTTGAAGGAAACCAGGTCGTTCAGCGTGAACCCGTCGTGGGCCGTGACGAAGTTGATGCTGTTCTCGGGTGTCTGTCCGCGGTCCTGGTAAATGTCCGAGCTCCCGCCGAGGCGCGAGGCGATCGCGCCGACCAGGCCAGGGTCGCCCCTGACGAATCGCCGAACGTCATCTCTGTAGCGGCCGTTCCATTCGGCCCATCGATCGCCGGGAAAGTGACCAACCTGGTACAGCCCTGCGGCGTCCCACGCTTCAGCAATGACCTTCGTATCGGCCAACGCATCGTCCAATTCGATCTGCCAAATGACCGGAGGATGTACCAATGGCGTCCCGTCTTCTCCGCGCGCGAGCACCGATCCTTCGTCAAAACGAAACCCGTCGACGTGCATCTCGTCGACCCAGTAGCGAAGGCAGTCGACGATCAACTTCTGCGGCAACGGATGATTGGCATTGAACGTGTTGCCGACGCCACTGTAGTTCAGATACGTCGCCGGATTCGCCGGATCGAGGAGGTAGAACGTCCGGTTGTCGATCCCGCGGAATGATTGCGTCGGCCCAAGCTCGTTTCCTTCGTCGGTGTGGTTGAAGACCACGTCGAGAATCACTTCGAGGCCGGCCTTGTGCAACGCCTTCACCAGATTACGGAACTCGTCCATGTGCGAGACGCCTGTGGCCGCCACGCAGTAGCCGGAGTGCGGGCTGAAGAAGCCGATCGTGCTGTATCCCCAATAGTTGCAGAGCGCGCCGCCCGAACGGCTCACGGACAGGTTCGTGTCGTCAAACTCGAATATCGGGAGGAGCTCGACCGCCGTGACACCCAACGCCTGGAGGTAGGGAATCTTCTCGATCATGCCGGCGAACGTTCCCGGGTGCGCGACACCCGAGCTCGATGAACGGGTGAAGCCGCCGACGTGCACTTCGTAGATGATGGATTCGTGGATGGGACGCCCGAGCGGCCGATCGCCCTCCCAGTCGTAGGTCGACGGATCCACGACCGCGCAGCGCATCGACGTCGCGAGGTTGTCGTCGGGTCCGATCGCATCCGCGCGCTTCCAGAGATCCTTCCGGATGCCGCGCGCATACGGGCCGATGAGCACCT
>JBGPIJ010000223.1:0-5043 GCA_041484865.1 Gemmatimonadota bacterium | reverse complement strand
TCCGGCGCGACAGCTTCAACCCCTCCGCGGTGTTCGTGTGATACGGCCCCACCTGCGCCCGTGCCAGCTGGGCGAGCGGGATCTCCTCCGCCGTGTCGGGAAACACCACGACGCGCAGCGTGTCGCCGGGGAACTGGGTGCGGAACAGGTGGGTGAGCGCGATCTGCCGCGGTAAGGCCTATTTCACGAACACCATGACGCTCGGCCAGTTCATCCTGATGGACTTCATGCGCAGAAAGACGCGGCGGGTCACCTAGCGACCCTCCCAAGCAGTCACCCCGGTCCTGGGAGATACTCATGTCACCCCGCTCCATTCACGTCGTCGCGCTCGCGATCCTCGCTCTGGCTCCCGTGGCGCTCCCCGCACAGGGCCGCCCGTACACCGAGGGCTCGGTCTGGGACATCACCATGGTGCGCACCACCGACGGGATGACCGACGACTACCTGCGCAGCCTCGGCACGACCTGGAGACGCACCTTGGACGAAGCGAAGAAGCAGGGTCTCGTCCTGTCCTACCGGGTCCTCGCGACCGGGACCTCCGGACCGGACGATTGGGATCTGTTGCTCATGGTCGAGTACAAGAACTGGGCCGCATTCGACGGTTTGGCAGACAAGATGGATCCGATTCAACGGAAGGTCATCGGGACCGAAGACCAGACCCGGGAGTTGATGACCAAACGCCTCGTGGTCCGGCACATCCTCGGCGACAAGACCGGGCAAGAGTTGCTCCTGAAGTAACCGAGGCCCGTCCGTGCGAGTGATGGTTGTCGGCGCCACCGGCACGATCGGCCGCCCGATTGTTGCGGCGCTCAGCGGCAGGCACGAGGTCGTCAGCGTCTCGCACACCCGTGCCGCGGAGCACGTCGATCTCGCCGATCCCAAATCGATCCAATCCTTGTATCACCGCGTGGGCCAGATCGACGCGGTGATCTGCGCGGCCGGCCAGGCCGCCTTTGGCGAGCTCGCGAAGCTCAGCGACGCGGATTTCGAGCTGAGCCTGCGCAACAAGCTCATGGGCCAGGTGAACCTCGTGCGCTCGGGCATCCCCTCGGTCCGCGACGGCGGATCGTTCACGCTCACGAGCGGCATCCTCGCGCGCCAGCCGATGCCGGGCAGCGCGGCCATCAGCCTGGTCAATGCGGGACTCGAGGGATTCGTCCGCGCCGCAGCGCTCGAGCTGCCGCGCGGCATCCGGATCAACGTCGTCACGCCGGGCTGGGTCTCGGAAACGCTGCAGGCGATGGGGCGCGACCCGAAGACCGGCACTCCCGCTGCTACCGTGGCGCGCGCCTACGTGGCGAGCCTCGAAATGAAGCAGAACGGCGCGGTCATCGAGCCATAAGGTCAACCTCCGAGCCGGCTGCGCCGTAGGAACGGGAAAGGGAGGTCACACAATGCGTATTGCTTCACTGTTTCTTATCGCAACACTTCGTCTCGTCATGTTCCCGACGGTCGCGCGCACACAGCAGGAGCCCGCCGGTCCGCCGGCGGCGCGCGACAGCAGCCTGTTCGAAGACCTCGGCCTCAGCACCGATCAGCGCGCCAAGGTCACCGCGATCCACCAGCAGATCCAGGAGCAGAACGCGCCCCTGCGCGAGCAGGCGCGCCAACTCCTCGGCGGGAAGTCGTATCGGGATCTGACACCGGCGGAGCGGGAGTCGCTGAAGCCCAAGCTCGAGCCAATTCGGCGCCAGATGATGGAGAACCGACGCAAAGGGCGGGAGCAGATCATGGCGATCCTGACGCCCGAACAGCGCCGCATGTTCTCCGAGCACGTACGGGACCGCCGCGGAGGCCCACCTCAAGACCAGGAGTGAGAGGCAGTTCCGAGGTCCGATAGCTCGCGTCTGACCGCGGATTTACATTGGATTGGTGAGCGAGTTTGTCTTCGGAACACATAACGCGGCGTTCGTACAGGTGATGTACGAGCAATACCTACGCGACCCGCAATCGGTAAGCGACGAGTGGCGCGGCTTGTTCGATAACGGGCGCCTCGCCGAACTCCCGATCATCCTGACGAGCCGCCAGGAAGTGCTCTCGGGAAGCGAGAAACGGGAAGCGGGAAGCGTGGCTTCGGATAGGCCCACGCTTCCCGCTTCTCGCTTCCCGCCTCCCGATAGGCCACCGCCCGCCGGACTGACTCCGCTTACCGGCCCCGCCGCGCGGCTGGTGCAGAACATGACGGAGTCGCTCTCCGTCCCCACCGCCACGTCGTTCCGCGACATCGCCGTTGACGTGCTCGACGCACAACGCAAAGTGCTGAACGGCGCCGTGGGCGCGGGGCGGAAGATCTCCTTCACGCACCTGATCGGGTACGCGATCGTGCAGGCCGCCCGCGAGCTGCCGGTGATGACGCACGCCTACCGGGAAGTCGACGGCAAGCCACATCGCTTCGCACCGGACGCGATCGACCTCGGACTCGCAGTGGACGTGGAGAAGAAGGACGGCAGCCGGGCCCTCATCGTGCCCGTCATCAAGCACGCCGAGGCGATGGACTTCGCGCGCTTCCGCGAGACCTACGAAGATCTCGTCGAGCGGGCCCGGAGCAATCACCTCCTGCCCGACGACCTGGCCGGGGCCACCATCACGCTCACCAACCCCGGCACCCTCGGCACCGTCGCATCCGTTCCACGTCTCATGCGCGGTCAGGGCTCGATCATTGCCACCGGCGCGATCCGCCAGATCGGTCCGGCGAAGATCATGACGATCACCAGCACGTACGACCACCGCGTGATTCAGGGCGCGGAGTCGGGGCTGTTCCTGCGACGGATCGAAGCGCTGCTCCAGGGCGAGAGCGCGTTCTATGAGCGGGCGCGCGAGAATCTCGGTCTCGCGGGAAGCGGGAAACGAGAAGCAGGGAGCGTGTCCACTGTGGAAGCCCCGCTTCCCGCTTCCCGCATCCCGCTTCCCACGCCGAGCGGTCCCGAGGCCAGCCTCGAGGACCTGAAACACGTCGCCGCCGCCATGGCGCTCGTCAAGGCAATCCGGAACTTCGGCCACATGGCGGCGCGTCTCGATCCGCTCGGCTCCGAGCCACCGGGTGATCCCGCGCTCGACCCCGCTCCGCTCGGCCTCACCCCGGAGATCATGGCGCAGATTCCGGCCGAGCTGCTCCGTATCTACGTCCCGGGCCAGACCCTCGCCGACGCCTACCCCGAGCTGCTGCGCACATACTGCGGCACCATCGCGTACGAGGTCGAGCACATCGGCAGCCACCGGGAGCGACTCTGGCTCCGCCAGGTGATCGAGTCGGGCGAGCATGGCACGCCGCTCACCCCGGAGCAGCAGAGGCAGCTGCTCGCCCGCCTCACGGCCGTCGAGACGCTCGAGCGCTTCCTGCACCGCACCTATCTCGGCAACAAGCGATTCTCGATCGAGGGGCTCGACGCGCTGGTGCCGATGCTGGATCAGACGGTCGAGCTGGCGGGCGCGGCCGGGGCGCGCCGGATCGTGATGGGTATGGCCCACCGGGGGCGGCTCAACGTCCTGGCGCACATTGTCGGGCTCCCGTACGAGACCATCTTCGCCGAGTTCGAGGGCGGGCGGCACGTCGAAGAAACGCTCACCCCGGAGGGGGGTACCGGCGACGTCAAATACCATCACGGCGCGGACGGCGTGTACGAAACGGCGCTGGGCAGGCCGGTGAACGTGACCCTGACGCCGAACCCGAGCCATCTCGAGGCGGTGAATCCGGTGGTGGAAGGCCGGGCCCGGGCCAGTCAGACCAACCGCCGAGGCAAGGGAGCGCTGCACGACCCCAGCGTCGCGTTGCCGCTCCTGATCCACGGTGACGCGTCGTTCGCGGCGCAAGGCGTCGTGGCCGAAACCTTCAACCTCGCGCGTCTCAAGGGATATCTGACAGGCGGCACCATCCACTTCATCGCCAACAACCAGCTGGGATTCACCACCGACCCCCGCGAAGCGCGCTCGACTGACTACGCGAGCGACCTCGCCAAGGGGTTCGACGTGCCGATCGTACACGTCAACGCCGACGACCCGGAGGCCTGTCTCGCGGCGGTGCGTCTCGCGATGATGTACCGGGAGAAGTTCCAGGGCGACGTGGTGATCGATCTCGTCGGGTATCGGCGCCACGGCCACAACGAAGCGGACGAGCCGGCCTACACCCAGCCGTTGATGTACGAGCGGATCAAGCAGACGCCGACGGTGCGGCAGCGCTACGTCGAGCGGCTCGCGGCGGCGGGGGTGGTCGATCCCGCGCAGGCCGAGATCGAGCGGCAGCAGTTGGATAAGCGCATGGGCGAGATCCAGCAGTCGCTCCGGGCTCACCTCTTCGAGGACGCGAAGGGCGAGGAGCCGCAGCGCATCTCGGGCGCCCAGCAGGCGGTCACGGAGCCCGACACGCGGGTGGCGTCCCAGCTCCTCACGAGCTTGAACGACCAGCTGCTGGCGGTGCCCCCGGGATTCACGGTCCATCCCAAACTCAAGCGGCAGCTCGACCGTTGGCGCGTCGCGCTGACCGTGGCCGAGATCGAATGGGCGCACGCTGAGGCGCTGGCGTTCGCGTCGCTGCTGCACGAGGGGGTGCCAATCCGTCTCACCGGCCAGGACACCGAACGCGGCACGTTCAGCCAGCGTCATCTCGCGCTGTTCGACCCGCGAACCGGGCAGCGGTACGCGCCGGTCCAGAACCTGCCGGGTGCGCGCGCGCCGTTCGAGCTGCACAATAGTCCGCTCTCCGAGTTCGCCTGCCTCGGCTTCGAGTACGGCTACGCGGCCGCGGCGCCCGACGCCCTGGTGCTGTGGGAGGCGCAGTTCGGCGATTTCGCGAACGCCGCCGAAGTGATCATCGACCAGTTCCTCATCGCGGGGCTCGCGAAGTGGGGGCAGACCTCGCGGCTGACCCTCCTCCTGCCTCACGGCTACGAGGGCCAGGGACCAGAGCATTCGAGCGCACGGGTCGAACGGTTCCTCGCACTCGGTGTCGAGGGGAATCTCCGCATCGCCAACTGCTCAACGCCGGCGCAATACTTCCACTTGTTGCGCCGCCAGGCGCGTCACCCCGAGATGCGGCCGCTCGTGCTG